>JAEUIF010000024.1 GCA_016795185.1 Planctomycetia bacterium
CCAGCGCGACGGCATCACCACTGGACTCATCGGCATCTTCAGCGCGACCGAATCCTGTGTCAGCTACGCAGTCCGCCCCAACGGCACCACCAAGAAACTCGACCTCCGGCGGCTTTCGCAACCGCGATCTGCGTCCGCTGCTGTACGGCGCCTCGCCGGTGACGGCAGCGCAGCGGCGGCGTCAAGGGGCGGCGGTGCCGCGCCAACTGCGCCTGCTGCGGGCGCACGGTTTGATTCGCCAGGTGTCGCGCACGCATCGGTATGTCCTGACCGACCACGGGCGTACGGCCATCACGGCCATTCTCGCGGCCCGCCAAGCCGCTACGGCGCAGCTCGCGGAGGCCGCCTGAGAAATCTGCCCGCGCCGGCAAGATTTCAGACGTTAGCATTGCAATGCCGTGGGCAGGGCACCCGGAATGACTTTCGATTGAGTAACAAGTTTCTGGATCAGCCACCCGTGGCCTCCGCCATCACCTGCTCCGGCGTCCAGGCGGCGACCGGGCGGACCTCGCCGAGCCGGCCGCGTGTCATGACCGCCAGCGTATCGCAGACGCCAAAAAGTTCGGGCAGATAGCTGCTGACAACCAGGATGGCCTTGCCCTGCGCGGCCAGCTCGCCGATGAGCCGATAAATCTCGGCCTTGCTGCCGACATCGACGCCGCGCGTCGGTTCGTCGAGCAGCAGGATGTCCGCTTGCTGATGCAGCAGCCGGCCCAGCGCTACTTTCTGCTGATTGCCGCCGGATAGCTCGCCGACGGCCTGCTCCGGGCCGGCGCAGCGGACGTTGAGCTTGGTCAACCAGTCGCGGACGGCGGCGCGCCGCTGGCCGAGTCGCAGCCAGCCGAGCAGGCTGTAGGGCCGCAGCCGGCTATAGGTCAGGTTGTCCTCGATGGATTGCGTCAGGGCCAGCCCTTCGCCCTTGCGGTCCTCGCTGAGCAGGCCGAGGCCGTCGTCAATGCGCGGACGCGGCGTCGTGTGGGGCTGGCCGACGGCCTTGACGATCAGTGCGCCGCTGCGCACCGCCTCCAGCCCGAAGACTGCTCGCAGCAACTCGGTGCGGCCCGCGCCGACGATGCCGGCGATGCCGAGAATCTCGCCGCGATGCAGTTGCAGGCTGACATCCTTCGGTAGCTCCAGGCCCGCGAGGTCCTTCAGTTCGAGGACGACTTCGCCCTGCTCGTGCGGTACCTTCGGGAATTGCTCGGTCAGGCTGCGGCCGACCATCAGCTCGATGATGCGCTCGGACGAGAAGTCGCGCACGTCGCCGCCCCCCACGGACTGGCCGTCGCGCAGCACCGTGAAGCGGTCCGCCACCGCCTGCACTTCCTCCAGGAAATGGCTGATGTAAACCACCGTCACGCCGCGTGCCTTCAGCCGGCGCATCAGGTCGAAGAGGCGCTGCGCGTCCTCGCGGGTCAGCGAACTGGTCGGTTCGTCGAGCACCAGCACGCGCACGTCGAGAATCAGGGCGCGGGCGATCTCGACCAGTTGCTGCCCGGCGACGGACAGCGTCGCCACCGGAGCAGTGGGCTCGATCTCCGGGTGCTGCAACTGGGCCAGCGCGTCGCGCACGCGGCGCTCGTGTTCGTGCCGTTTCAGGAAGCCGCAGCGCGACTGCTCCAGGCCGAGCATCACGTTGGCTTCGACGCTCAGATGCGGGCAGAGGGTGAGTTCCTGATAGATCATGGCCACGCCGCGCTGGCGGGCGAGGTGCGGCCCGGCGGGGGTGTAGGGCTGACCGTCGAGGGTCATCGCGCCGGCGTCGGGTTGCACCGCGCCGGAGAGGACTTTCATCAGCGTCGATTTACCCGCGCCGTTCTCGCCGACGAGGGCATGGACCTCGCCGGGCCGCAGGTCGAGGTTCACGCCGGCCAGCGCCACGGTCGAACCGAAGCGCCGGTGGATGCCGGTCATGTTCAGGCGGGAAGTGGTCACGCCATCCACTCCAGGGTGAGGGACTTCATCACGGGCTTCGCCGCGCAGTCAAGCGGGTACGCCTCGTCCGCCTGCCGGGCGATGCGGGGACACCGCAAGTGCAGTTTACTTCTAGTTGCCCGCGGGCCGCGTCGCAAATGGAAAAATGATACAGCTGGGTGCCCACAGGGTGGCACGCCCTCGGTACTCCGAGAGCGTGAGAATCGCTTCACCACGTTTCGGTGCAGCACGCCCTCGGCGTACCGAGGGCGTGCCACCCGACCCTGTGTTCGCGCACCGCGTCGCCCCACGGTTCTGTCCGCATAGAATAGCCGATCAGCAACACAGGCCCAGCCGAGGACCACGCGACATGCACGCTGCTGCAACGACCAGTCGTCAGTGCGGAGCCTTGCCCCAGGCCGACGGTTCCATCCGCTGGCGCGTCTGGGCGCCGCGGGCCAACACCGTCGAGTTGGTGCTGCTCGACGGCGACCGGCGACGGCGCTTGCCGATGACGGCGGAACCGCGCGGCTTCTTCCAGACGAGCGCGGCCGACGTCCCCGATGGGCAGCGTTACGCCTTCAGCCTGAAGGGCGGCCCGGAGCGCCCCGATCCCTGCTCGCTCTGGCAGCCGGACGGGGTGCATGCGCCGTCGGCGGTGGTGCGGCCGGGCCGCTTCGCCTGGACGGATGCCGGCTGGAAGGGCGTGCCGCGCGACCGGCTGGCCTTCTACGAACTGCACGTCGGCACGTTCACGCCGGAAGGCACCTTCGATGCCATCATCCCGCGCCTGGCGGCCTTGCGGGAGCTGGGCGTCACAGCCCTCGAACTGATGCCGGTCGGCCAATTCCCCGGCACGCGCAACTGGGGCTACGACGGCGTCAGCCTGTACGCGGTCCAGCACAGCTACGGTGGGCCGCAGGGCCTGCAACGGCTGGTGGCTGCCTGTCATGCCGCCGGCCTGGCGGTCTTTCTCGACGTGGTCTACAACCACCTCGGCCCGGAGGGGAACTACCTCAACGAGTTCGCCCCGTACTTCACCGACCACTATCGCACGCCCTGGGGGCCGGCGGTCAACTACGACGGCGCGGGCTCCGATCCGGTGCGCGCTTTCGTGCTGGACAACGCCCGCATGTGGCTGGAAGAGTTCCACCTCGACGGCTTGCGCCTGGACGCCGTCCATGCGATCTACGACAGCGGGGCCAAGCACATCCTGCGCGAACTCCAGGAAACCGCCGAGGACGTGGCGGCCCGTAGCGGCCGAAAGATTCAGCTCATCGCGGAAAGCGACCTGAACGATCCTCGCATGCTGCTGCCGGCCGAGCAGGGCGGCCACGGCCTGGACGGGCAGTGGGCCGACGACTTCCATCACACGGTCCACGCGCTGCTGACCGGCGAGGTCAACGGCTATTACGCGGACTTCGGCGAGGCGGAGCAACTGGCGCAGACGTTGCGCTGTCCGTTCCTTTACGCAGGCAACTACAGCCGGCACCGCGACCGCAAGCACGGCGCGCCGCCGCCCGCGGAACTGACCGGCGAGCGCTTCGTGGTCTGCTTGCAGAACCACGATCAGGTCGGCAACCGGGCGCGCGGCGAGCGGTTGGCGACGCTGCTGCCCTCCCCGGCGGCCCGCCGGCTGGCGGCGAGCCTGTTGCTGCTGTCGCCCTACACGCCCTTGCTGTTCATGGGCGAGGAATACGGCGAGACGAACCCGTTTCCGTTCTTCTGCTCGTTCGGCGACGCGCCGTTGATCCAGGCGGTGCGCGAGGGCCGCAAGAAGGAGTTTGCCGCCTTCGCGTTTCAGGGCGAAGTGCCCGACCCGCACGGCGAGGCGACGTTCGCTTCCGCCCGTCTGAGCTGGTCCTGGCCGGAAGGTTCGGCCGCGGCGGGGCTGCGTCAACTGCACGTCGATCTGCTGGCGGCACGGAGAACCTGGCCCGCCCTGCAAGACTTCGTGCAACGCACCGCGCGCTGGCAGTCGGGGTCCGTGCTGGAGCTGATGCGCGGCACGGAACCGCACGCGCTACGGGCGCTCTTCAACCTGACCGCGACCGCACAGCCATGCGCGGCCGGTGGGCGAGTCTTATTCAGTTCGGAAGCGGTGCGTTACGCAGGCGCGCGGCCGGAAGGCGGCGCGCTCACGGAATTGCTGCCTTACGAATGCTTGGTGTGCGGCGTGGCGACCGGCTGATTGTCCGATGCACGGCGAGCGGCGGGCGCGAGCCCGCTGTTCTCTCGCACCAACAGTGGGCTGGCTCCGGCCCCGCGAAGGTCGAGTGCCAGGGTATGGTACCAGCGCTCCGAGACTGCCGGACAACTTGTGCGTCGCGCCCTCCGTTGGAAACCGTCGCGGCGATACGGGCATTGGCCTTGGGCGTTCGTATACTGATCTCTTCGTCCAGCAGTGTACCGTCCGCCAACATCCGCACGCAGGCCAGACCATGCACGCACGCCAGGCCGTCATCACCAAGCCCTTTGAATGCGCTGTCCGTGAAGTCGAGTTGCCGGCGCCCGCGCCGAACCAGATTCTCGTGGAGTGCGAGGCCAGCTGCATCAGCGCCGGCACCGAGCTGGCCGTCTGGACCGGCACCCACCAGTGGCTGCTCGACCCCAACTTGCCCGACTGGAAGTTCCCCTTCAAGCCCGGTTACAGCGCGGCGGGGACCGTGGCGGCCGTCGGCAAGGATGTGCAGGGCTGGCAGCCCGGCGACCGCGTCAGCTATCCGGGCAACCATGCTTCCGCCGAGTTGCTGACCATCGGTCACGAACGCGGCCGGCTCTGGAAGCTGCCCGCCGGGCTGTCCGCCGAGAAGGCCGCCTGGGCGTGCATTGCCCGCTATGGCTTCGGGGCCGCGGTGCGGGCGGGCCTGACGCTCGGTCGATCCGCGGCGGTCCTCGGCCTGGGCGTCATTGGCCAGTTCGCGCTGCGTTCGTTCCTCGCGGCGGGGGCGCATCCGGTGGTGGGCATCGACGCGGTGGCCATGCGGCGCGACGCCGCCAGGGCTGCCGGGGCCGATCACGTCATCGACCCGACGGCCGGCGACGTGAAGCAGCAACTGGCCGATGCCCTCGGCGCGCGCGGCGCGGAAGTGGTGGCCGACGCCACGGGTATACCCGATGCCATCCCCACCGCGATGTCGCTGGCCTGCGACGGCGGCCAGGTGGTGGTGGTGGGCAGCCCGCGCGGCAAGGCCAAGGATGTGAACTTCTACGACGACCTGCACCGCCGCTACATCGAGGTCAGCGGCGCGCACGGCAACATGCTCTTCGAGCCGGCGCACACCCGCCTGGCGGGCGCCTGGGACATCAACAAGGCCCAGCGCTGGCTGCTGGCGGCCCTGCACGCTGGCCGCCTGAGCCTCGCAGGGCTGGTCCGCCACCGCATTCAGCCGACCGAACTCGGCATGGCCTACGAAGGGCTGCTCAAGAAGAAGGATGACTATCTGGGCGTGCTGGTGACCTGGAAGTAAGCCACCTGCGTAGGGTCCGCTGTGCGGACCACAAACCCCTGAGCAATCAGGAGTTCAACGGTCCGCACAGCGGACCCTACGCAAGTTGAAACCGGTGATGTCACGACACAGCAGCCGGATTGTAAAACCCACCTTTTCTCAACTGCCCCAACGGGTTACATTACATTTCAATTCTCAGCCCCTCTCCTCCCGTTGGAAGGATTTTGCTCATGACCGACGGCTCCCAGTCGCTGGCCGTCTTCATCGATTTCGAGAACCTGGCCCTGGGCTTCCAGAATCGCCGCGACCGTTTTGACATCGGCCGCGTGCTGGAGCGCCTGGTGGAAAAGGGCAAGATCGTCGTCAAGAAGGCGTATGCCGACTGGAGCCGGTTCTCCATCTATACCGCCCCGCTGCACGAGTGCGCGATCGAGTTGATCGAGATTCCGCGCCGCGCCCAGAGCGGCAAGAACTCCGCCGACATCCGCCTGTGCGTCGATGCGATGGACCTGGCCTACTCGAAAGACCACATCGACACCTTCGCCATCGTCTCCGGCGACAGCGATTTTTCGCCGCTGGTTTCCAAGCTCAAAGAGCTGGGGAAGCAGGTGCTCGGCCTGGGTATGCAGGAATCGACTTCCGAACTGCTGCGCGACAACTGCGACGAGTTCATCTACTACGAAGACCTCGGCCGGGCGTCGCCCATCGCCACGCCGCTGAACCCCCAGATCTCGGAGACCAAGCGCAAGGCGTTCAGTCTGCTGCTGGAATCCCTGGTCGCCCTGCGCCGCGAGAACAAGGAAGTGCTCTGGTCGTCGATGGTCAAGGACACGATGAAGCGCAAGAAGCCGTCGTTCAACGAGACGTACCACGGCTACCGGGCCTTCGGCGACCTGCTCGAAGACGCACAACGGCAGGGCCTGCTGGAACTCGACACCGACAAGCGCAGCCGGACTTACGTCGTCACGCGCTTCGGCAGCGAGATGACCAGCAACGTGGCCCGCAATCAGCCGGAACCGCCGCCCACCAAGTCGCCGGCGCGCAAACGCCGGCGCTCGAACGGCCGGCGGCGCTCGTCGGGCGTCGTGACCGCGGCGAATGCAGCGGCGTCGGCCGCGCCGCCGAGCGAGGCTGGCGAACTGGCTGCCCCGCCGCCGGACTTCGACCGCGCGCCCGAACCGGAGCGCACTTTCGAGCCCGAACGCTTTCCCGAACCCGAACGCACGCCCGAGCCGGAACGCGATTCGGCGCGAGAACCACACGCGGGCGAAGACTCCATACCCTTCTGACGGACGACGTCCCGATGCATGAATAGCTGATGGCTGCTGGCTGTCAGCTATTCATGCTGCTTGTCGCCGCGGCGTGTCCGTCCAGGCGCGCATCGTCCCATCCCCACAAGCACACGGTTCTCCTCGCATCGTTTTGCGTTACAATACGCGGCACGACGGTCGCCTTGCGTCCCACCCCGCACGAGGAGCTGCCATGCTTGCCGCCTTCCCGCTCGAGCGCTACCTGCACATCCGCGCAGCGTCCGGCCCGAGCTTTTCTCCGGACGGCCGGTTCATCACTTTCCTGACCAACGTCACCGGCGTGGCACAGCTCTGGCAGGTGCCGGCGGACGGCGGCTGGCCCGTGCAGTTGACCTTCACGAGCGAAAGCGTGCGCGGCGCGCGGTACAGCCCGCGCCGGCACGAGCTGATCTTCAGCATGGACACCGGCGGCAACGAGCGGACGCAGCTCTATCGGCTGCGCGGCGTCGGTGGGGCCAGCGACCATAATATCGGCGACGGCTGGCTGGCCGAGGATATCAGCAAGGAACCGAAGGCCATTCACGGCTTCGGCGGCTGGAGCCACGACGGCGACGCCATCGCCTTCTCGGCGAATCGCGAGGAGCCGGCCCGTTTCGACATCTACGTGCAGAAGATTCCGACGGGCAAGCCCGGCGCGGAGGCACCGCGACTCGTGGCCAAGGGACCGGGCGGCTACTACGCGCCGGTCGGCTGGTCGCCCGACGACAAGCAACTGCTGGTGAGCCGCAATGAATCGAACGTCAACCAGGACTTATACCTGGTGGATGTGGCGGGTGGCGCGGTCAAGCAACTGACGCCCCACAAGGGCGACGTGCAGTTCGAGAACGCCCACTGGTCCACCGACGGCAAGCACGTTTATTGCACCACCACGGCGGAGGGCCGCGACCTCAGCGCCCTGGCCGAGATTGAAGTCGCCAGCGGTAAACTGACCTACCTCGACAAACCCGAACACGAAATCGAAGGGTTGGCGGTTTCCCCCAAGGGCCGCTTCCTCGCCTACCTGCTGAACGTCGGCGGCATCTCCGAACTGAAGCTGCGCGACTTGAAGACCGAGAAGACCATCACGGCCAAGGGCTTGCCGTTGGGCGTGATCTCGCAACTCGAATTCTCCCCGGACGACACGAAATTGGCCTTCGTCTTCGACGGCGCGCGCCACAACCCGGACGTCTGGGTCTGGGACATCGCACCCAACAAGGTCCGCCAGCTCACGCATTCCAGTCGGGCGGGCATTCCGTTCTCGCAGTTCGTCGAGCCGGAGCTGATCCACTACCCGACGTTCGACGGCAAGAAAATCCCGGCGTGGTTCTACAAGCCGGCCACGAAGGGCGACCGACTGCCGCCGGTGATCGTCTACCCGCACGGTGGGCCGGAAAGCCAGACGCGAGCGAACTTCACGTCGCTGTTCCAGTATTTCGTCGGGCGCGGTTACGCGGTGCTGGCACCGAACGTGCGCGGCTCGTCGGGCTACGGCACGGCGTACATGAACCTCGACAACACCACCAAGCGCATGGATTCGGTCAAGGACCTGGCCCACGCCGCCCTGTGGCTGCGCGACCAGAAGCAGGGCGACCCCAAGCGGCTGGCGGTCTACGGCGGCAGTTACGGCGGCTTCATGGTGCTGGCCC
>JAEUIF010000032.1 GCA_016795185.1 Planctomycetia bacterium
GCATCCACGTCGATGCGAACAAGAACATCGTTTACCGCCTCCGGCCGCGCGAGAACCCGCAGGCCCAGGGCTGGTACATGTGCGACGACGGCAGATTCGGCTTTCACTACATCAATTCGGAGCACCGCTTCATTCGGCCGCTGGCGCGCGGCGAAGGCGGCTTGAAGCCCACCGCCTGGGAACAGGTGCTGCCGGAACTGCGGCAGAAGTTCAAGGACGCGGTGAAGCAAGATGGCTCCTCGGTGGTCGGTGTGCTTTCACCGTTCCTGACTTGCGAGGAAGCTTACCTGCTGGCCAAGTATTTCAAGGGGCAATCCGGCGAGGTGCGTCTGGCACTTGGCCCGGTGCCCGTCGTGGGCGAGGACGACGTCTACCCCAAGGACCGCAAGGGCCGGGCGGTGCCGCTGCCCGAAGCGAAGTTCATCATCCACGCGGAGAAGTGCCCGAACCGCAAGGGCGTCGAGGAAATCCTGCGGCACTTCCAGGGCGAAGTCGTCCGCTTCGACGAAGTGCAGCGCTGGGTGGGCGCGGGCCGCGTCAAGGCGCTGTACCTGGCAGGCGGCTATCCACCGCGACCGAATGGTTGGATCGGCGGCGAAGCAGCGAAAACGCTCGAAAAAGTGCCGTTGCTCGTCGTCCACGACTTGCTGCCATCGCCGGTCAGCGAGGTCGCGCACTACATCATCCCGGCGGCCAGCTTCGCCGAGAAGGACGGGGTGTTCGTCAACCACGCTCAGCTGGGACAGGAGATTCGACGCGCCATTCGGCCGCCCGGTGAAGTGCGCGCCGACGGACAGGTGTTCCTGGACCTGATGGAGCGTCGCGGCCTGGTGCATGCGCCGACGATTCGGGCGGAGTTGGCGAAGGAAGTGCCGTACTTCGGGGCGCTGGCTAGCGAACCCGGTGAACACGGGGTAGCGTTGGCCAGTGCTGAAAGGGCGTAATCCCTGGGAGTTTCTGCCGCCCCTCCGGGGCTGGAAGAACGGATGGACGTGATTCCCAGGGCTGGCGTCCTGGGCTAAGTTCTGCCGCCCCTCCGGGGCTGAGTTGACATGACCCACACACTCCTGCAAACGATCATCACCATCGTCGTCATGATGGGCGTGCTGCAAGGGGCCTGCGCGTACCTGATCTACGTGGAGCGCAAGGTCGCCGCCTACATGCAGGCCCGCATCGGCCCCAACCGCGTTGGCCCGTTCGGCCTGCTCCAGCCCATCGCCGACGGCTTGAAGTTCCTCTTCAAGGAAGAGGTGATTCCGGGCAACGTCGATAAGCTGCTGTTCCTGTTGTCGCCGGCGGTGGCGGTCGGCACGGCCACGTTCGCTTTCGCCGTCGTGCCCTTCGGCCCGACCTCGAACACGCCGGGCGAGTACCAGTTCGTGATCGCGCCCGGCATCGACATTGGCATCCTGTTCACCTTCGCCATCGGCAGCCTGGCGGCCTACGGCATCATCCTGGGTGGCTGGTCGTCGAACAACAAGTACAGCTTCCTGGGCGCGATGCGCTCGACCGCGCAAATCATCAGCTACGAGATTCCGCTGGGCATGTCGATCCTCGGCGTGGTGCTGCTGGCTGGCTCGCTCAACCTCGAGCGCATCATCGACCAGCAGGTGCGCGACGGCTGGAACGTCTTCTACCAGCCGCTCGCCTTCCTGCTCTTCCTGCTGGCGGTGATGGCGGAATGCAACCGCTTGCCGTTCGACCTGCCGGAAGCCGAGCAGGAACTGATCGGCGGCTACCACACCGAGTACAGCGGCCTGAAGTTCGGCCTGTTCTTCCTGGGCGAGTACACCCACGTCATCACCACGGCGCTGTTGCTCTCGGTGGTGTTTTTCGGTGGCTGGTACTTCCCGGGCATCGTCGGGCCGGAATCCGGCATCATCCTCAAGTTGCTTTCGATCTGGCTGAAGGCGCTGGCCTTCATCCTGTTTTACATGTTCATTCGCTGGACGATTCCGCGCTTTCGCTTCGACCAGCTGATGGGCCTCGCCTGGCGGACGCTGATCCCGCTGGCGATGGTCAATCTGGTGTGCGTGATGCTGGTGAAGGAATTCCGACTCAGCCTCTGGCTGCTGCCGCCGACTTCACTGGCGCTGCTGCTGGGCGCGACTGTCCTTTCGCTCAAGTACCCGCAGCAGCCGCGCCGGCGTTTGCTGACCGTCGCCGCCGATGGTCAGCCCGCGGTGACGACCGCCCGTTGATGGAGAACATTGGACGCCCTCTCCCGCCAGGGGAGAGGGGCAGCAAAAATAAGAGGCAGGCCATGCCGATTCCCGAAAACGCCGTCCGCTGGGTGGAACCGCCGAAGATGAGCGTGCTCGACCAGCTGTACATCCCCGCCATCATCGAGGGGTTGGGCACGACCATCCAGCACATGTTCGCGCCCAAGGTGACGGTGCAGTACCCCGAGCAGCGCCCGCAGATGCCGCCGAACTATCGCGGCGTGCATCGCCTCAACCGCGACGAGCAGCAGCGAGTGAAGTGCGTGGCCTGTTACATGTGCGCTACCGCCTGCCCCGCGCACTGCATCGACATCGTGGCCGCGCCGTCGCCCTGGCCCGATCGCGAAAAGTACCCGGAGACCTTCGTCATCGACGAACTGCGTTGCATCTACTGCGGCATGTGCGAAGAAGCCTGTCCGGTGGACGCCATCGAACTGACCTCGCTCTTCGACCTGACCGGCCTCAGCCGCGAAGAGATGATGTTCGACAAGGAGAAGCTGCTGAGCGTCTTCGACCAGACCGTGAAAACCGGCTCCGACCCGATCCGCACGCGCGGCGGCAAGCTGGGGCCGGCGGCGGAACTGCCCAAATAGTGTTAGTCGTCAGTGGTCAGTCGTCAGTTGCACAAGCCCGTGTTTGCTTGCCACTGACGACTGACGACTGATATTCGGATACTGATGCTTATGCTGCCATCCTCCATAATGGGTGTTTCACCCTTGCTCTGGCCGATCGGTCCCTGCCTGCTGCTGGGCCTGATTGCGGTCATCCTGCTGTTGCCGCGCCCCTCGGCGCTGCCGCAATGGTATGGTGCCGCGTTCAGCGCCGCCGCCCTGCTGCTGGGCGGCGCGACGCTGGTGCGCGTCGGTGGCTGGTCCCCGGAGGGCGTGCTGTTCTATGCGTTTTCGGGCATCGCCGTGGTCAGTGGCGGCGTGCTCATCACCCAGCGCAACCCGGCGCGGGCGGCGTTGGCCTTCGCGCTGGTCGTGCTTAGCACCTGTGGACTGTTCCTGCTGCAAGCCGCATCCTTCCTGATGGCGGCGACGATCATCACCTACGCCGGCGCGATCATCGTCACCTTCCTGTTCATCTTGATGCTGGCCCAGCAGCGCGGCGCGTCCGACGCCGACCTGCGTTCGCGGGAACCGTTCCTCGCGGCCACGGCCGGCTTCGTGCTGCTGGGTGCGCTGCTCTATGTCCTGTTCGTAACCTATCGCAATCCCGAATCCGAAGTGGTGCTGGCCGCGCTCGACGCCCATCTCGCTCCGGCGGTCAAGGCGGTCGAAAAGCCCGCCGCCGATGACCAGGTGGTCAAGGCGCTCGATTGGGGCAAGTTCTTCGAGGAAGCGCCCCAGGTGGTGCCCGAAGGCACGCCCGAACCGCGCTTGGCGGCGCTGCGGCAGAGTTTTCAGAACATCGAGGGCGACCGCTGGTTCAACGTCCAACTTCAGTCGGCGAACGAGCAGGCAAAGTTCATTCGGGAAACCGTGGCGGAGATGCACCAGGCCGTCCACGTCGCCCGGCACTCGCTGGGCGATTTGCAACCGCAGGGCCAGCGACTTTCCGAGTTCAGCGGCACAAAACCGTCAGCCATGCCGAAGTTCGACGCGCTGGGCCAGGGCCCGATGCCGGCCGAGAATGTGGCCCACCTGGGCCGCTCGCTGTTCACCGACTACCTGCTGGCCGTCGAAATGGGCGGCACCCTGTTGCTGGTGGCAACCATCGGCGCGATCGCGATCGCGCACCGGAAGAATTCCTGACCGCTCGCGGCTTCGCACGCTCGTTCGAGGAACGAGGAGACTTCAGTGCTCTCGAACTACCTGATCGTCGGCGCCATCCTTTTCGCCCTGGGGCTGATTGGCTTCCTGACGCGCCGCAACCTCATCATCATGTTCCTCTGCGCTGAGATGATGCTGCAAGGGGTGGCGCTCAACCTGGTGGCCTTCGCCCGGCATCGTGGCAACCTGCAAGGCCAGTCGTTCACGTTGTTTATCGTCACCGTGGCGGCGTGTGAGGCGGCCATCGCGCTTGCATTGATTTTGGTACTCTATCGCAGCAGTGGCTCGCTCGACGTCAGCCTCTGGCAAGAAATGCGCGAGCCGGACCAGGACGCCACGCTCGACGAGGAACCATTGCCCCCGCCGCTGCCGGAAGAACCGTTGCCGCGCCTGACCCCTGCCGGCCGCGAGCCTCGACAACCGGAAGAGACCAGCCATGTTTGATATCCGCACTCTGCTCGTGCTGATTCCCGTGCTGCCGCTGCTTGCCGCCGCGGTCACGGGCTTTTTCGGCCCGCGCTTCCTGCGCAAGAACAGCCATTGGCCGTGCATCGTCGCCGTGGCCAGTTCCTGCGTGCTGGCGTTCCTGGTGCTGGGCAAGGTCGCGCACGCCGAAGCGCCGTTGATCGAACGCTACTACACCTGGATGCAGACCGGCAGCCTCGACATCGGCCTGACGCTGCGGGCCGACGGCCTGACCGCCCTCATGCTGATCACGATCACGTTCGTCGGCAGCTGGATCGCCATCTTCGCGGTTGGTTACATGAGCCACGAGCGCGAGCACGAGGCGGGCTACGCGCGGTTCTTTGCCGCCGTGGCGCTGTTTGTCTTCTCCATGACCCTGCTGGTGCTGGGCGACAACTACCTGGTGATGTTCGCCGGCTGGGAAGGCGTGGGCCTGTGCAGTTATCTGCTGATCGGCTTCTGGTTCCAGAAGCCCTCGGCCGCCGCCGCTGCCCGCAAGGCATTCCTGGTCACGCGCCTGGGCGATGCCGGCATGATGCTTGGTATCCTGCTGCTGTGGGCCGGCTACCAGTACGCCCATCCGCAGACGACCGCTTCCGGGATCAACTTCGAGACGGCCTTCACCTGGGCCAGCAGCACCCTCCCGGACGATACAGACACGCAACTCTTCTTCGGCACCGTGGCGCTACTGCTGCTCTGCGGCGCGGTGGGCAAATCGGCGCAGATTCCCCTCTACGTCTGGCTGCCCGACGCGATGGAAGGCCCGACGCCCGTCAGCGCCCTGATCCATGCGGCGACGATGGTCACCGCGGGCGTGTACCTCGTCGCGCGCTCGATGCCGATCTTCCATGCCGCGCCGCCCGCCGTGCTCCTGACGGTGGCGAGCATTGGTGCCGCGACGGCGCTTCTCGCCGCCCTGATCGCCCTGACGCAGCACGACCTGAAGCGCGTGCTGGCCTATTCCACGATTAGCCAGATTGGCTACATGTTCCTGGCGCTAGGTTGCGCTACCACCGACGGACTGGTGCTGCTGGCCGTGACCGCCGCCATTTTCCACCTGTTCACGCACGCTTTCTTCAAGGCGTTGCTCTTCCTGTCCGCTGGCAGCGTCATGCACGCGATGGGCAACGTCATCGACATGCGGCGTTTCAGCGGCTTGCGGACGGTGCTGCCGACCACGCACTGGACCTTCCTGTGCGGAGCCGCCGCGCTGGCGGGCGTGCCGCTGTTGTCGGGCTTCTGGAGCAAGGACGAAATCCTGGGCGCGGCCCTGGAAGCCAGCCACCACGCCTATGGCAACGTCTACATGGTGCTGTTCATCAGCGGCCTGGTGACGGCGGGGCTGACGGCGTTCTACACCTTCCGCGCCTACTTCCTGACCTTCTGGGGCGAGGTGAAAGTGCCGCCGGAAGCGGGGCACCACGTCCACGAATCGCCGCCCGTGATGACGGTGCCACTCATGGTCCTGGCGGTCGGCGCGGTGGGCCTGGGCATCGTGGTCCAGCCGTTCACGCACTGGTTCGGCCACCTGCTCGAACACCACTGGCTGAATAGCTCGTTCGGCGGGACGATCCAGCCCGCGCCGCACGGCTTCAACATTCCCTTGATGGCAGGCAGTTCGCTGTTCGCGCTGGGCGGCGTGGGCCTGGCCTGGCTGATGTACGTCCGCAGCCCGGCGCTGCCCGGCAAGCTGGCGGGGACCATGCAGGGGCTGTATCAGCTGTCGCTGAACAAGTTCCACGTGGATGAGCTGTACTACGTTTTCTTCGTCGGCCCGGCGACGCTGTTCGCGGGCATCTGTCAGGCGATCGATTTCCTGGTCGATAGCGTGGTTGACCTGGTCGGCCAGCTGCCGGGGCTCTTGGGTAAGTTGGTGCGGCCGATTCAGAACGGCCTGGTGCAGTTCTACGCGCTGGCGATGATCCTGGGGCTGACGGTGTTCCTGAGCGCGCTGGTGCTGCGCATGGCGAAGTGATCGCCGCCGGACAAAGCTCGTCGGGTCTTATCGATTCGCGACGCTTCGCAGAAGCGTCCAGCCTTGACGCTTCTGCGAAGCGTCGCGAACCAACGGTTGGCGAAACGGCGAACAAGGGCGACCCATGAACGACCCCCTCCCGAAGATCGAACTGCTGAGCCTGCTGTTCCTGCCGCTGGCCGGGGCGATCGTCGTCGCCTTGCTGGGGCCGAACCGGCCGGAGTTGGTGCGGCGCGTGAGCCTGGGCGTGACGGTGGTAATCCTCTTCCTGGCCATCCTGCTGGCCTGGCGCTACATCGAGGAACCGGCGCGGTCGCTGGCCACGGCCGACCAGCTGCCGACCTTCCGTCCGGTGTTCGTCCCCGGTTCGCCGGGCACGATGCAGGCCACCGGCCGACAAGTGCCCAACCCGTATGGCACCTCCTGGGACCTGGTGCCTCTGGGGCCGGCGGCGATCCAGTTCTACAT
>JAEUIF010000037.1 GCA_016795185.1 Planctomycetia bacterium
TCCCGAACGGGTGGCGGATGTCTATTTGAAGGTGAAACACGGCATCGCGCACGGCAAGATCGACGCGCTCAGCTACCGGCTGCTCGACGCCGCCGACGGCGACAGCAAGATTCCCCAGGACGAGCAGCGGCGCGAACACCTGGAAATGTTCTTGCTGCTCGGCGACCCGGCATTGCGCCTGCCGCGCATCGCGCACGAGATCAAGCTGAGCACGGTCAGCACGCCGACGCCGGGCGCGCCCATCGCCGTGCAGGGTGAACTGCCGGCCGCGTTGCACGAGAGCCGGGTCCGGCTGACGCTCGAACGCCCATTGACCAGCGTGCCCGCCGGACTGCAACCACTGCCCAAGGCCGCCACGCCCGAACGCCAGCAAGTGATGCTGGCCAACCACGAGCGTGCCAACCAGTTCGTGTTGCAGGCGCAGGAATTCACCGTGCGCGACCGCAAGTTCCAGGTGCAGTTTTCGTTGCCGGATGGGGTGCTGCCGTATCCGCAGCTGCTCATTCGTGCTTACGCCGTCAGCGGCAAGCAGGAAGCGCAGGGCACGGTGGTGCTGGAAGCCGCGCCGGCGAGTGGGCAGAAGCCGTAGTCCTGGTTCGTAGTTCCGCCTTCAGGCGGCGAGCGACTCCACCGCCTGAAGGCGGAACTACGAACTGAAGGCGGAACTACGAACAGTACCAATCACGCCCCGGTGATCTTCTCGTAAGCCGCGCCTTCGTTGAGCGTCGGCCGTTCGGGGCGGCCCTTGTACTTGTAGACCAGCTTCATGTTGTCCAGGCCGAGCAGGTGCAGGAAGGTGGCGTGCAGGTCGTGGACGTGCAGGCGGTCCTCGACGGCGTGCAGGCCGACTTCGTCGGTGGCACCCAGCACCTGGCCGCCCTTGACGCCGCCGCCCGCCGCCCACATGGTGAAGCCGTAGGGGTTATGGTCGCGGCCGTCACCCTTTTCGGACATCGGCGTGCGGCCGAACTCGCCGCCCCAGATGACCAGCGTATCCTTGAGCAAGCCGCGCTGCTTCAGGTCTTGCAGCAGGCCAGCGATGGGCCTGTCCGAAGCCCGGCACAGTTGCGAATGGTTTTGCTCGATGCGGGAGTGCGCATCCCACTTGCTGCCCGCGCCGTGATACAGCTGCACGAAGCGGACGCCGCGCTCCACCAGCCGACGGGCCAGCAGGCAGACCCGGCCGAACGACGCGGTTTCCTTCTCGTCCATGCCGTAGAGCTTCTTGGTGTCGTCGCTCTCCTTCGACATATCGACCGCTTCGGGCGCTTCGGCCTGCATGCGGAAGGCCAGCTCGTAGCTGTTGATGCGGGCGTCGAGTTCCGTTTGCAACGGTCGGGACTGGGCGTGTTCGCGGTTCAACTCGCTGAGGAAATCGAGCTTGCCGCGCTGCTGGGCATCCGTCACGCCCTGGGGTGCGTTGAGGTTCGGCACCGGCTCACCGTCGCCGCGGAAGCGCGCGCCCTGGAAGACCGCCGGCATGAAGCCCGCGCCCCAGTTGCGCGGCCCGTTGACGACCGTGGAGTTGTTGTCCTGCATGACCACGAAGGCCGGCAGGTTCTGGTTCACCGTGCCCAGGCCGTAGGACACCCAGCTGCCCAGCGACGGCCGGCCAGCGAGAATGGAGCCGGTGTTCATCTGGCAGACGCCGGCCGAATGGTTGATGCCGTCGGCCCAGCAGGAGCGCAGCACGGCGATGTCGTCGGCATGCTCGGCGATGCACGGCAGCCAGTCCGACACCCACATGCCGCACTTTCCGTGCTGCTTCCAGGTCCGCTTTGAGGCGAGCAGCGGCGCGTTGCTCTCGCCCATCGAGGTGATGACCTTGCCGAAGCTCGCGGGCAACGGTTTCCCCGCCAGTTCGTTGAGCTTCGGCTTGGGGTCGAAGGTATCGAGGTGGCTCGGCCCGCCTTCCATGAACAGGAAGATGACGCTCTTGGCCTTCGCCGGCACATGCCCCGGCTTCGGCGCGAGCGGCCCCACCGCCGCTGCCGCTGGCTTGGCCTGGGCGAACAGCGGACTATCTT
>JAEUIF010001394.1 GCA_016795185.1 Planctomycetia bacterium
CTCGACCGGATGCAGCGCCCGGCGGCCGGTCAGGTCCTTGATCTGATGCCGGCACGAAGTTCCCGGCGCTACCACCAGCGCGTCCGGCGCGGCGTTCAGCGCCGGCACCACCGACAGCCTGGCGATCTGCACGCTCAGGTCGTAGTGCTCTTTCTCGTAGCCAAAGGAGCCGGCCATGCCGCAGCAGCCGGTATCCAGCACGTTGACTCGCAAGTCGGGCACCAGCTGTAGCGCGGCCGCCGTGCCTGCGGTGCCCTGCAACGCCTTCTGATGGCAATGGCCGTGCAGCACGCAGGTTTCCGCACGCGCCTGCAACGGCAGTTCGCACTTCCCCGCCTGTCGTTGCTTCGCGAGCCAGACGTCGGTCAACTCGGCGGCTGCCGCGATGCGCCGGGTGTCGTTGCCGGGGACCAGTTCGGGCCATTCGTCCGCGAGCGTCAGAAGGCAACTCGGTTCCAGGCCGAGAATCGGCGCGCCATCGGCCAATCGTTGCGCCAGGCTGGGCGCTTGCTGGCGGATCAGGTCGCGCGCCTGCCGGAGAAAGCCCTTGGAGATCATCGGCCGGGCGCAGCAAACGATGCCCGCCAGTTCGACCTGGCAGCCCGCGTGCTCCAGCACCTCGACCGCGGCCCGGCCGATGTGTGGTTCGTTGAAGGTCGAGAAACAATCGTCGAGCAGCAACACCTTGCTAAACCGGCGAGCGGTTTCGGCCGGTTTGCGCCGCGCGAACCAAGCGCGCAAGTGATCCGCATGCACTTCGGGCAGACTACGGCGACGGTCGATGCCGGCGGTCTTCTCCATCAGCCAGCGGATGAGTCGGCGCTGCTGTAGCCAGTTGACGAACCGCGCGCTTCGGGACGCCATCTGATTCAGCCAGTGGATGCGCGTCATCAGCGTCTGGCCGAGTGGGCGGGGCCGATGCTCGTAATAGGCTTCGAGGAACTCGGCCTTGAGCTTGGCCATGTCCACGTTGCTGGGGCACTCGGCCTTGCAGGCTTTGCACATCAGGCAAAGGTCGAGCACATCATGGACCCAGGCGCTGCGGAAGTCGCGCACCGGGTCTTGGCCCGACAGCGCTAACCGCAGCGCGTTGGCCCGGCCGCGCGTCGAGTCCTTCTCGTCACAGGTGGCACGGAAGGAAGGGCACATCGTCCCGCCCTGCATCTTGCGGCATGCACCGTTGCCGTTGCACAGTTCGACGGCCCGCACCATGCCTTCTTGCTTGCTGTAATCGAAAACGGTCAACGGGGTGCGCGGGTGGTAGTCCGGCCCGTAACGCAGGTTTTCCGTCATGGCGGGCGCGTCCACGACCTTACCGGGGTTCAAAAGGTTTTCCGGATCGAAGGTGCGTTTCACCTGGCGAAACGCCTCGTAAACCACGGGGCCGAACATCTTGCGGTTCCACTCGCTGCGCGCCAGGCCGTCGCCGTGCTCGCCGCTGAATGAACCGCCGAACTCCAGCACCAGGTCCGTGACCTGCTCGGCGATCCGACGCATCAGCCAGACTTCGCGCTGATCCTTCAGATTCAAAACCGGGCGAATGTGCAGACAGCCGACGCTGGCATGACCGTAAAACGCGCCGTCGGTTTCGTTGCTTTGCAGCAATTCGCGGAACCGGGCGACGAACTCCGGCAGCCGTTCCGGGCTGACGGCGCAATCCTCGACGAACGTCACCGGCTTGCGGTCGCCGTGCATGCCGTAGAGCAGGGGCATCGCCGCCCGTCGCAGGTTCCAGAGCGGTTCGCGGATGTCCGCGTCGATGGCCGGCACCAGGGCCGTCACGCCCGCGGCCTCGCCGAGTCGGTGCTTGAGCTTTTCGACGCGGTTAGCGATCTCGGCTTCCTCGTCGCCGCTGAACTCGACCATGAGCAGCGCGGCGGGACGGCCGACGACTGCTGCCATCTGCCGTTGGGTCGCCAGGTTGTCGCGTGCCAGGTCGATCAGCATCTTGTCGAGCAGTTCGACCGCCGAGGGCTGGAACTCGAGACAGACGGCCAGGGCGTCCATCGCGGCGGCCAGCGACTCGAAGTGCGGCACGAGCAGGCCGCGGTACTTCGGCTTGGGGATCAGCTTGAGTTCCGCTTCCGCGATCAATCCCAGCGTGCCCTCGCTGCCGATGATGAGCGAATGCAGCCCGGCTTCTGGGTTCGCCGCAAGGTAGTCCAGATTGTATCCGCTGACGCGGCGGAGAATCTTCGGGAAGCGCTTCTGAATTTCCGCGTCGTGGGTGCGGACCACCTGCCGGACGCCGCGATAGATGCCGGCCTCCAGGGACTTGCCCTGGGCGCGGCGTTCCCATTCGTGTGCGCTGATGGGCCCGAAGTCGGCCCGGCTGCCGTCGGCGAGGACGACGCCCAACCGGCGAACGTGATCGCTGGTCTTGCCGTAGACGATGGACCGCGCCCCGGCCGAGTTGTTGCCGATCATGCCGCCGAGGTTCGCCCGGCTGGAGGTGGCGACTTCCGGCCCGAACTGCAAGCCGTGCCGGCCGGCTTCGCGGTTCAACTGATCGAGGACGATGCCCGGCTGCACGCGGGCGGTGCGGTTCGCCACGTCGAGGTCGAGCAGATGATTGAGGTACTTGCTGCAATCGACGACCACGCCCGGCCCGATGGACTGTCCGGACAGACTGGTGCCGCCGCCGCGCGCCGTGATCGGCACGTGCATCTCGCCGCAAATCTGCACGGTCGCCGCCAGGTCTTCGACGCTCTTGGCGACGACCACGCCCAGCGGCTGCACGCGGTAGATGCTGGCATCGGTGCTGTAGAGCTTGCGGGAAACGTCGTCGAAGCGCACCTCGCCCCGGATCGCCTGACGCAAGTGTCGGGCGAGCGCTTCGCGTTTCATTTCGGTAAAATCGTCCATACTCGTATTGTATGAAAGGCAACCCGTTGCTCCGTGGTGGCCTGCTGTTCGTGCTGTGCAACCGAGGTGCGTCGAACTCCGATGACCGACTTGACTCAGTCCGCACGCCTGGACCGCATCGCTGGAGTCATCCTCGGCACCGCCGTGGGCGATGCTCTGGGGGTGCCGCGCGAGGGTCTGTCGCGACGTCGCGCCCGTCGGCTGTTCGGCGACCCGCCGTTGCAGCATGCTTTCGTCCTTGGCCGGGGCATGATTTCCGACGACACCGAACACACCTGCCTGACCGGCCAGGCGCTGTTGCGCTCGCCCGCCGATCCGGAACGTTTCGCCCGTTCGCTGGCCTGGGGCTTGCGGTGCTGGCTGCTGGGAATGCCCGCCGGCATCGGCCGTGCAACGCTGCGCGCCATTTTGAAGCTCTGGCTCGGTTTTCCGCCAGCCCGCAGCGGCGTCTGGTCCGCTGGCAACGGTCCAGCCATGCGTGCCGCATTGCTGGGCGTATGCCTGGATGGCGGCGCGCTCCGGGATTACGTCCGGGCCTCCACCCGGCTTACCCATACCGACCCCCGCGCTGAACAAGGCGCGCTGCTTGTAGCCCTGGCGGGACGGCACGGCCTGGAACGCGGCGCGGCGGGAGTGAATGGCTTGGAATTTCTACAAGCCCGGATGGACGAGCAGGGCCGCGATGATCCGGAACTTCAGCAATCGCTGCTGCGACTCGCGGAACACTTGCAACGCAATGCACCGGCGGCGGAGTTGGCAGATGCACTGGGCTTGCAGGCCGGCGTCAGCGGCTACATCTATCACACGGTCCCGCTCTGCCTTTACTGCTGGCTGCGCTGGCCCGGCGATTTTCGTCGCGCGGTCGAGGAAGTGATCGCCCTGGGTGGCGACGCGGACACCACCGGAGCCATCGTCGGCGGTATCGCCGGCGCAACCCTGGGTGCTCAGGGCATCCCCAGTGAATGGCTGGATGGGTTGCTCGACTGGCCTTGCTCGGGGGCCTGGATGCAAACACTGGCAGCGCGACTAGCCGAGCAATTTCCTGCCTCGGGCAGCGGAACCGGCGACGGCCCGGTATCCTTCTGCTGGCCGGGCTTGTTGCCCCGCAACCTGGCTTTCCTGGCCCTCGTGCTGTTGCACGCGGGCCGCCGACTGTTGCCGCCGTATTGATAGCAGACGATCCAAAGTCGCTTCATCTTACAGCCAGGAGGACCATCGATGTCCGCACTCCAAGGGCGCGTCGCGATCATCACCGGAGCCAGTCGGGGCATCGGCCGGGCGTTGGCACTGGGGTTGGCCCGGCAAGGGTGCGCCGTGGTCATCGCCGCCAAGAGTACCGAGAGCACGGAGAAGCTACCGGGCTCGATCCATAGCGTGGCGCGGGAAGCGGAAGCCCTCGGCGGCGCGGCGCTGCCCGTACAGGTCGATGTTCGCGACGAAGCTCAGGTGGAAGGGCTGGCCGCCCAGGCGCTGGCTCGCTTCGGCCGCATCGACATCCTCATCAACAACGCGGGGGCGCTCTGGTGGCAGCCGTTGAGCGAGACGCCGCTGAAACGCTTCGACCTGGTGATGGGGGTCAACGCCCGCGCAGCCTTCGCCGCTTGCCGGGCGGTGCTGCCGGCGATGCGTCAGCGGCGCTGGGGGCACATCATCAACATGTCGCCGCCCATCGACCTGAAGTTCGTGCCCGGGCGCGTGGCCTATTGCATCTCGAAGTTCGGCATGACGCTGCTGACGCACGGCTTGGCTGAAGAGGTCCGTGCCGACAATATCGCCGTCAACTCGCTCTGGCCGGTGACGATCATCGAAAGCCAGGCGTCGATCAACCTGGGCATCGGCAACCGGGAGCAGTGGCGCAAGCCCGACATTCTCGTCGACTGCGTGCTGAAGCTGACGGCCAGGGAACCCAGTTCCGTCACGGGCCAGGCACTGCTCGACGAGGACTTTCTGCGGCAGGAAGGCGTCACCGATTTCACCGGCTACGCTTGCGTACCCGGCACGAATCCAAGACGTGTGTGGCCGCTGGGGGGCTAGTCGCTTCAAAACAACGGCGGACCTGCGATGCTTTTGGGTCCGCCACTTCGCCACCCGGAAGAGTGGCGGACCTGGCGAAGCTTTTGGGTCCGCCACTCTGCCACCTGGAAGAGTGGCGGACCCAGAGCGTTCGCCTGGATGTTGCTCAATCCCCTGCCTTCTGCAACACGCAGCGGAAGCCGATGGCATCACTGCGCGCATCGGCCGGCCAGTGGCCGCGCGCCGCCGACCGGCACTGTTCTGCTTTCTCGGTCCACGCGCCG
>JAEUIF010000142.1 GCA_016795185.1 Planctomycetia bacterium
CCTTCTCGGTCAGCGCCACGCGCCGCAGTGCTTCCTCGGGTTCCAGGCCGGAGCGGTAGAAGCTGCGAAACAGGCGGATGGTCTCGCTGACCGTCAACTTGTCGGACAGCTTGGTTTCCTGCAACGAAATGCCGATGCGCTGACGGATGGCGTCGTCGTCGCGGCCCCAGTGGCCGCCGAGCACGGCGACTTCGCCCGAAGTCGGCTCCAGCAGGCCTTCGATGATTTCGATGGTCGTGGTCTTGCCGGCGCCGTTCGGCCCCAGCAAGCCGAAGCACTCACCTTCCGCGACTTCGAGGTTCAAGCCACGCACCGCCTCGACGGGCGGTTTGCCGTCGTAGGTTTTGACCAACTGCGCGCAACGGATGACGGAGTTCATGCCGGACATTATAGGAGGGTCAGAAACCAGGTTGGGAAAAGCGGATGAAACCGCGGAATTGGAATCTCCGCCGCCCGCCACCGGCACTATACGGGGCAGGTGGTAGCCGCCCATTCCCAACAACCTCACGGTGAAGTCATGGCCTGCCGCGTGGAACCGCTATTGTCGATTTCCGGAAATCGTCCGGCAAGTTTCGCCTATCGACTCGTCGGCCTGATGGGCTTGTTCCTGGTTGGCCTGGCGCTGCCCCTCGACCTGGCCTCGCAGGAAAAACCCAAGCCGGAGAAGGTTCCGGTCATCTTCGATTGCGACATCGGCACCGACATCGACGACACCTTTGCCTTGGCCCTGGCGGTCCTGAGCCCCGAACTGGACCTGCGCGGCGTGACGACGGTCAGCGGCGATACCAAGGCGCGGGCCTTGATGTGCTGCCGGCTGCTGACGGCGGCTGACCGACGCGAGGTGCCCGTGGCGGTGGGCGAAGCCGAGAAGCCGCCGCAGCCGTTGCGCGGCTGGCAGGGACAGTACGCCCATCATCCGGCGGTGATCTTCAAACGCACCGCCCAGCCCATCAAGGAATCGGCCGTCGATTTCATGTACTCGAAGCTGAAGGCCGAACCCGGCAAGATCACGCTGGTGGCCGTCGGGCCGCTGAGCAATATCGCCCAGCTGTTGACGGAGCATCCAGACTGCAAGCCGTGGATCAAGCGACTGGTCATCATGGGGGGCTCGGTGCGCGTCGGTTACAACAATCAGCCGCCGATTTCCGCCGAGTTTAACATTCGCGCCGACGCCAAGGCCGCCCAGACGGTATTCGCATCCGGCGTGCCCCTCACCGTCGCACCGCTCGATGCCACCACCATGCTGAAACTCGACCCGGCCCGGCTCGAACGCATCTTCGGCGCGCACTCCATGCTCACGCAGCAGGTGCAGTGCCTCTGGCAACTCTGGGACCAGAAGGCGGCCCCGATCATGTTCGATCCGGTCGCCGTGACGCTCGCCTTCAACGAGAGCTTTTGCAAGCTCGAAGACCTGCACCTCGAGGTGGACGACAAGGGCTACACCCGCGAGGGCAAGGGCAAGCCGAATGCCCGCGTCGCGACCGGAATCGATAAGGACAAGTACCTCCAGTGGTTCGCGGAGCGGTTCGCGGCGCATGGCCCGGCGGCGTTGCCGAAGGAACCAGGCAACCGTTCGACGCCGGTCGCCCAGGGCGGCTTCCCCAACCGCGTCCATGCCTTCGAGGACTACACCACCGACATCGAGAAACGCTGGTGGATGACCGGGAAGCTGGAAACCGCCAACGTGCCGGCCGGCAGCAAGCGCGCCTGCCGGGGCGTGCTGACCCAGGACTTCGACGGCAAGTCGGGCGACATCAAGACCATGTACAATTCGGTCATCTTCAACCCGGTGCCCGGCCCACCGATGGGCAAGCAGCCGCGCCTGACGTTCAAGTACTGGCTCAAGGGGACCGATACGCTGCGCGTGCAAATCTACAGCCTGAGCAACGGCTACCACCGCTACCTGTCGCTCACGAAGCTGCCGCAAGAGAAATGGGCAAGCGCGACCGTGGACATGAGCGCTGTCCGCCGGCCGGACGGCAGCGGCGGCCCGCTCTCGGAAAACGAACGCATCGACGACATTCAGTTCTATGTCGATCCGCGGGCGGAACTGCTCATCGACGACATGGTGCTGTACGATGCCGCCCCGCCCGAGGAAAAACGGCCGTTCCCCAGGTCGATTCAGTTCACCGGCTGGTTCGACAGCGGCAAGCAGGGCAAGGAATGGCCGGGCACCTACGACATCGCGCAGAAGCAGGGCGCTTTCTGGCACGCGGCGAAGTCCGTCAACATTCCCGACCTCGGCGGCTCCGCGATTCGCCTGAATCTGCGTGGCGAACGTCCGCTGGGCGAAGCCGCCCACCTGTTCTTCCGCTACCAGTTGACCGGCGCGGATACGCTGCGCGTGGCCCTGGTGAACCGCACCGCCAAGGAATCCCAGGTGGTCGAGTTGAAGTCCTTGACTCGGGACAAGTGGGCGGAGGTCACGGTCGATTTCGCCGACGCCAAACCGAAGAAGCCGCAACCGGGCGACCGCGTGGACGAACTGCACTTCCTGCTGCCCGCCGGGGCCGAACTGCTGCTCGACGACGTCCTGCTGTACGAGCCGGGAACGAAGTGAGTCAGCAGCGAAAAAAAGGAGCCTGCCATGCGAACCAACGATCGGCCCTTGTCCTGGTGGCTAACGCTGCTGGCCGTCGTCTTGCTGTTGCCCGGTTGCCAGTCGGCCGGGCCGTCGGACAAGCCAGTGATCGCGCTCATCATGAAGTCACTCGCCAACGAGTTCTTCCTGACGATGGAGCGGGGAGCGCAGGAACACCAAAAACAGCACGGCGGCGACTATCAGCTCATTACCAACGGCATCAAGGATGAGCTGGACGTCTCGCGCCAGGTCGATCTGGTCGAACAAATGATCGGCCAGCGGGTCCAGGCCATCGTCATCGCGCCGGCGGATTCCAAGGCCCTGGTCGCGGTCTGCAAGAAGGCCCAGGACGCCGGCATCGTGGTCGTCAATATCGACAACCAGTTCGACGCCGAGGTGCTGGCCGCGCAAGACGTCAAGATACCGTTCATCGGCCCGGACAACCGCAAGGGCGCACGACTGGCCGGCGAGCAACTCGCGAAGAAACTGCAACCGGGCGACAAGGTGGCCATTATCGAAGGCGTGCCGAGTGCGTTCAACGCCCAGCAACGCAAACTTGGCTTCGAGGACGCCCTGCGGACGGCGAAGCTCACCCTCGCCAGTTCGCAGTCGGCCGGCTGGGAAATGAGCAAGGCTAACCAGGTCGTCGCGGCGTTGATCGCCGAGCAGCCCGATCTGAAGGGTATCTGCTGCGCCAACGACAGCATGGCCCTCGGTGCGGTGGCGGCGCTCCAGGAAGCGGGCAAGTCCCAGCAGGTGCAGGTGGTCGGCTTCGACAACATTTCCGCCGTCCGGCAACTGGTCAAGGATGGCAAGGTGCTGGCCACGGTCGATCAACACGGCGACCGGCTGGCGGTGTTCGGCATCGAGTACGCCCTGGAAATTCTGCGCAACAAGACAGCGCCCGCCGACCGCGAAACGCCCGTGGACCTGATCACGGCCGACAAGCTGAAATAGACCAAGCGGCGGGAACTTCCATGTCGGCGGATGGCAGTCTGCTTGCGGTATCCGGGCTCAGCAAGTCCTACACCGTGCCGGTGCTGCGCGACGTTCACTTCGACCTGCTGCCGGGTGAAGTCCATGCGCTGGTTGGCGAGAACGGCGCGGGGAAGAGCACTCTCTGTCGCATCATCACGGGACGAGTGCGGCCTGATGCGGGGCACGTAACGCTGCGCGGCAAGCTTTTCGCGCCGCCGAATCCGCGCGTCGCCGAGGATGCCGGCGTGCGCATGGTGATGCAGGAATTGAACCTGATCGGCAACCTCAGCATTGCCGAGAACATCTTCCTGAATCGACTGCCCGGCCGCTGGGGCTGGATCGACTATCGCCGACTGCACGACGACGCCCGGCGCGTGATGAGCCTGGTGGGCCTCGATCGTTACGAACCGGCGCGGCTGGTACACACCCTGGGAGTCGGGCACCGGCAACTGGTCGAGATCGCCGCGGCCCTGTCCCGTCGCTGCGCGGTGCTGATCCTCGACGAACCGACCGCCGCCCTCAGCGACACGGAAACGGACCTGCTGTTTCGACAACTCGATGACCTGCGCGCTGCGGGCACGGGCATCATCTACATCTCGCATCGCATGGAGGAAATGCAGCGCATCGCCGACCGCATCACCGTGCTGCGCGACGGCTGCATGGTGGCGACGCACCCGGCACGCGCCGTCGCCATCGCGGACATCGTCCGGCAAATGGTGGGCCGCGACCTGGATGCCGTCGCCCGGAGCCAGGAAAGGCAGCGCGGCGGACTGGCGCTGCGGGTCAACGGCTTGACGCGCGGCCAGGCGGTGCGGGATGTTTCGTTCGAGGCGTATCGAGGCGAGATTCTGGGTTTCGCCGGCCTGATGGGCGCGGGTCGTACCGAGACGATGCGCCTGATCTTCGGGGCCGATCCGCTGGATCGCGGCGACCTCTACCTCCACGGTGCGGGCACGCCGACGCGGATTCGCAGTCCGCGGGACGCCGTGCGGCACGGTATCGCCCTGCTGACCGAGGACCGCAAGGCCGAAGGTCTGCTGCTGCCCTTGCCGATCCGCGCCAATATCGGTCTGGCCCGAATGCCCGCCTTGTCGAGCGGACGGACGTGGTTGAATGCTGAGAAGGAACGAGAGAACACGGCCCATTTCGTGCGTGACCTGTCCGTTAATTGCCGTTCGACCGAACAGCCCGTCGGCCAGTTGAGCGGGGGCAACCAGCAAAAGGTCGTGCTGGCAAAATGGCTGTTCCGCGACTGTGAGATTCTCATCTTCGACGAGCCGACGCGCGGCATCGACGTGGGAGCGAAGTTCGAGATTTACCGCTTGCTCGAAGACCTGGCCGGGCGCGGCAAGGCCGTCCTCGTCGTGTCGTCCGACCTCAAGGAACTGCTGACGATCTGCGACCGCATCGCCGTGCTATCGCTCGGCCGCCTGGCCGCGACCTTCGAGCGCGGCCAGTGGAGCGAGCACACCATCCTGCAAGCCGCGCTGAGCGGCCATGCCTCGACGCCGTCATGAAACACACTGCCGCCATGCGCGCGTTGCTCGCCGAGTACCTGGGACTGGCCCTGGTGCTGGCGGTACTGATTGCGATCTTCGGGCTGACCACGAGGAACTTCTTCGCGCCCGTCACGTTTCGGACCATCGCCAACCAGATACCCGTGGCCATCTTGCTCGCGGTGGGCATGACGCTGGTGCTCTCGACCGGCGGCATCGACCTGTCCGTCGGCTCGGTGCTGGCGCTGAGCGGCAGCGTCTTTGGCCTGCTGCTGGTCAAGTATCAAGCGCCCTGGCCGGTAGCCCTGGCCGCTTGCCTGGCGACGGGCCTGGCTTGCGGGGCCATCAACGGCCTGGTAATGATCCGCTGGGGGCTGCCGTCGTTCATCGTCACCCTGGGCATGCTGGAAATGGCGCGCGGCGCGGCCTACCTGGTGACCGACTCGCGGACGATGTACATCGGCGGCAACCTGGGCAACCTGTCCCAGATTGCGGTGGCCGGTGTTTCCCTGGGGTTCATCTTGGCCGTGGTCCTGGCGCTGGCGGCGCAGGTGGTGCTCTGGCGCACGATCTTCGGCCGCTACCTGATCGCCATCGGCACCAACGAGGAAGTCGTGCGATTATCCGGCATCGATCCCCGGCCGATCAAGCTGGCGGTGTTCATGCTCAGCGGATTGCTCGCGGCCCTGGCGGCGGTCATCCACTGTGCCCGGCTGTCCTCGGCGGACCCGAACGCGGGCGCGGGCTTCGAGTTGCAGGCGATCGCCGCGGCGGTGATTGGCGGCACCAGTTTGATGGGCGGCCGGGCCTCCGTGGTCAACTCGCTGTTTGGCGTGCTCATCATGGCCGTGCTCGAAACCGGCCTGGTGCAACTTCAGGCTGGCGAACCGACCAAGCGGCTCATCACCGGCGCGGTCATTGTCGGCGCGGTCATCCTTGACCGTTACCGACAGCGGGGGCAGTGAACGTCATGGCCAAGCGCATCGTCGTCGTCGGCAGCCTGAATGTGGACTTCGTCCTGGCGCTGGACCGCTTCCCTGCTCCGGGGGAAACGGTCCCCGGCCGGGACTTCAATCTCTTTCCCGGCGGCAAAGGCGCGAACCAGGCGTACGGCGCGGCCAGGCTGGGCGGTCAGGTCAGCATGGTTGGCCAGGTCGGCCACGACACGCACGCGACCTGGCTCAAACAGCATCTGGCGGCCGGCGGCGTGGATGTAGCCCACGTCACCGCCGACGCCACGGTCACGACGGGCGTGGCCGTCATCGGCGTGGAAGCGGGCGGCCAGAATCGCATCGTCGTCGTGCCCGGCGCGAACGGCACGCTGGGCACTTCCCAACTGGCGGCACTACCCTCGATGCTGGCTCCGGGCGACTTGCTGCTCTTGCAACTGGAAGTGCCGTTGGAGACTGTCACCGCAGCGGCACGCTTGGCCAGGGCCGCGGGAGCGACCATCATCCTCGATCCCGCGCCCGCGCTGCCCCTCGGCCGCGAGTTGCTGGCCTGCGCGGACTATGTCACGCCCAACGAGACCGAACTGGCCGCGCTGACGGGCAGCCCCGCAAAGACCCTGAGCCGCGAAGAAGCGGCCACGCAGGCCGCGCAACTGCGGGCGCTGGGCGCCGCGCGGGTCATCGTCAAGCTGGGCGCCGCCGGCGCGCTGCTGTTGAGCGCAGCGGGAGAACACTTCTGGCCTGCGCTTCCGGTGGAAGCGGTCGATACCACGGCGGCCGGCGATGCCTTCAACGCAGCGTTTGCTTGCGCGCTGTCCACCGGACAGTCCGAAATCGAGGCAGGGCGCTTCGCGGTGGCGGCGGCGGCATGCTCGGTGACGCGCCGCGGTGCTCAGCCCAGCATGCCGACCCGCGCCGAGGTCGATGAACTGTTGCGCCAGCGCGGCACATGACTACAATTCGGGTAACTGTCACTATCCAGACAGGCGTACCCGAGGACCGCTCGCCGATGGACCCGTTGCTGACCAATCCTTTTGCGGTGCTCACGTTCGTGGCCGCGCCCGCCATCCTGACCAACGCTTCGTCCGTGATGGCCCTGGGCACGACCAATCGCTTCGCGCGGGCAATCGACCGGGCACGCGGCCTGTCAACCCAACTGGAAAAACTCCAAAAGGACAACGATCCCCTGGCCAAGCGCCGCGCCCGGCAACTGGAGTACGCCGAGCGGCGGGCGCTCCTGCTCGTCCGCGCCCTGACCGCGTTCTACACCTCGGTGGGCGGCTTTGCCGGTGCCAGTTTTACTTCCTTGCTGGGCGCGGTGTTCGTCATCACGCAGCACGATCAATTTCGCTTCGTGGCCATGATGGCGGCTTTTCTGTGCGGCCTGGTGGGTGTGAGCGGATTGCTCAGCGGTTCGGCGATTCTCGTCTGGGAAACACGCATGACCCTGGCCATTGTCAGCGAAGAGGTCGAGTTGCTGCGCGAGGGCCAGTTGCGGCGCGAGACGGGCGACAACGTACCGCCGCCGTGAAGCTGTTGTGCCGCCCAGTGCAGTGTCCAAGGAGTGATTGCCTGACCGCCGGTCGTACGTCGGGCTTTCCAGCCCGACACGCAGCCCCGGCGATTCGCGGTGTCGTCGAGCGGTCGCGGCCAGCCTTTGGCGCGACATGTCGGGCTGGAAAGCCCGACGTACTTCAGGCTGCCACTCACTTGACACTGCACTAGCCTGGATTCCCACAGGGGGGTAATTGACCTACCAAAATTGGCTCGTCAGCTGTCTGTTTTCTGGGGTCAGCTGCACAGCAGCTGTACTTTTTTTCGTGGACTCATAGACATACTTTCACCATGTTATTTTGCCCAG
>JAEUIF010000170.1 GCA_016795185.1 Planctomycetia bacterium
CTCGACGACGCCATCAACCGCTTGCCCGACAAGTACCGCCAGCCGATCGTCTTGTGCTGCCTGGAAGGCAAGAGCAATGAGGAAGCGGCCCGCGAACTGGGCTGCGCGGTGGGCACCATCGGCACGCGGCTCAGTCGGGCGCGGGAGCGCCTGCGGGCGTTGCTGCTCGGTCGAGGCGTGACTCTGCCCGCCGCGGCCGTTACCGCGGCCCTGGAAGTGGGCAGCGCCTCGGCGGCCGTCCCGGTGGCTTTGTTCGATTCGACTCTGCACGCCGGCATCCTGCTGGCGGCGGGTGAGGCTGCCGTGCCAGGTAGTTTCTCTCCCGCCGTTGCGTCCCTGGCGCACGAGGTTGCTCGCGGCCTGCTCTGGGAGCGACTCCGTGCCGGCACGCTGTTGCTGGCTTGCAGTCTGCTGCTGACGGGCTCGGGCTGGCTGACGTACCGGGCCATCGCCCAGACCGTCGCCGTCGCGCAGGCCGACGATACACCGCCCAGCGCGGCTGATGAGGCCGAACGCTTCGCCCAGGCGCATCGGCTGCTGTTGCCGCAACCGGGCGAAGCACGTTGGCGCGAAGTTCCCTGGCTGACCAGCCTGCGGGAAGCGCGCCGGCGGGCCGCCGCCGAAGGCAAGCCAATCTTCCTCGTCGTGGCCGGCAAGGATTCCCCGCTCGGACCATGCTCCTGGAACGGCCGGCTGTTTCGCACGCCCTCGGCCTGGACCGATGAACGGCTGCAACTCATTCGCGACCACTTCGTGCCCGTTGCCGCCGTCGGCGATCTGCTGATGAAACGCCAGGACGCGGAAGGCACATTCATTCGCGATGTCTGCCAGCTGAAATTCAATACGCCCGCCGGCTACATCGTCTGCCTGACGGCGAACGGCAAGGTGCTGGGCAAAGACCCAGTGCCCGCCTGGCAGGCGTTTCGGCAATTGCCCGCTGCCGAGCAGTTTGCCACGCTTCCGGCGGATGAAGCCGTCGATGCCAGCTGCGAATGGCCGTCGCCACCCGCCGACGGCCTGGTGCTCCGCATCTATGCCCGGCCGCTAGGGCGCGACGCGAGCGGCGCATTGCGTCACGCCCGCGCCGATGAGTTCGTGCAAGTCGGCCCAGTGACCGACGACTTGCAGATCAAGCTCCAGCCGTCGCCCGATCACCTGTGGTTACGCCGCGCGGAAGCGCAGCAACTTGTGCCGGCTCAGCCGCGCGTCGGTGCAACCTATCCGGTGCCTGCCACGCTGGTGCGCCGCCTGTGTTGCTATCATCTGGTGCCGGCCCGCATTTACAACTCGACGGGTGAATGGGCTTCCCACCAGCTGCGCGCCGGCGACCTGCGTCTCCGGGTGGAAGCCGTCACGGACGAACTGCTGCACCTGCGACTGGAAGGCCAAGCCCAGCTGGGCGCGGTGTACGACCCCGCCACGCCGCTGGAAGAGCACGCTCTGGGCTACGAAGCCCAGTTGTTCGGGTGGCTGACCTACGACCGCCGCCGACAAGCCTTCACGCGCTTCGAGGTGACGGCCCTGGGCGACGTCTACGGCCGTATGCCCTTCGGCAGCAATAATCCGCTGCACGGCGCGGTTCGCCCCGGCCGCGCGCCGCTCGGTTTCGCTTTCCAGTTGATTGAGCCCACCGGCCCCGCCGACCGCATCCCGCCGACGGGCCGCTACCGCAAGGAATACTTCGCGAACGATTCGGAGTGAACCCAACGCCGCGCGACCTTCTCGCGACCCAGTGGCTTGAACGATCAAGGTGACGCCCGCACCCGAGGCCCTACCGATGACCAATCCGCTGCACACGACCCTTGGCCGCACCCTGGCGGTGGTTTGCACCTGGCTGCTTTGCGTGACGCCTGCGTGGGCCAAACCGGCGCACAAGAAAGCGCTGGCCGATTACTTCGGGCCGTTTCTGCCCAAGAAGCTCAACGATTGCCGGACCTGTCACGTCGCCGAGCAACCTGGACAGGAAGATGACAAACCGCACAACGTTTTCGGCGAACGCCTGAAGGCGGTGCGCAAGGAGTTGGGCAGGGCCGGCAAAACCAACGATCTGGCGGCCTGCCTCGACGCCTTGGCTACCGAGGACAGCGATGGCGACGGCGCGGCTAACCTGACCGAACTACTCGCCGGTCGTTATCCGGGCGAGGCCGATGATCGACCGACGCCGGCCGAGGTGGAAACCGCCGCCGTGAAGCTGCCCGGCCTGCGGAAGCTGCGGAATGGGTATCCCTGGCGGCCCTTCCAAACCGTGCAACGCCCGCCGGTGCCGCAGGTCAAGAACGCGGCCTGGGTGCGCAATCCCATCGATGCGTTTATCGCCGCCGAGCACGAGGAGCGCGGTTTGCAGCCGCGCCCCGAGGCGGCGCGGCCCGTGCTGGTGCGGCGCGTCTACCTCGATCTGCTTGGCTTGCCGCCGACGCGCGACGAACTGCGGGCCGCCGTCGAAGACCAAGCCGCCGACTGGTATGAACAGCTCGTGGACAAACTCCTGGCCAGTCCACGGCACGGCGAGCGCTGGGGCCGGCACTGGATGGACGTCTGGCGCTACAGCGACTGGTACGGTTACAACGGCGAGATTCGCCATAGCCAGCCGCACGTCTGGCGCTGGCGCGACTGGATCGTCGAAGCGGTCAACGCCGACAAGGGCTACGACCGCATGCTCGTCGAAATGCTCGCCGGCGACGAACTCGCCCCGGACGATCCCGACGTGGTCCGTGCCACGGGTTACCTCGTGCGCAACTACAACCGCCATCATCGCGACAAGTGGTTGCAAGAAACCGTGGACCATACCTTCCAGGCGTTTCTCGGCCTGACCATCGGGTGCGCCCGCTGCCATGACCACATGTACGATCCGCTGAGCCAGCAAGATTACTACCAAGTGCGGGCGTTCTTCGAGCCGCATCAAGTCCGCATCGACCAGCTGCCGGGCAAGCTCGATCCCGTCAAGATCGACAACCTGACGATTCCGGGCAACGGTCTGGCCCGTGTCTACGATGCTGACGGCAAGGCGCCCACCTATCTGTTCACCCGTGGCGATGAGACCAAGCCGGACAAGTCCGCGGTCATCATGCCTGGAGTGCCAAAGTCCCTGGGCGGCGAATTGCCCGCGATCGCGCCGGTGCGCTTGCCCGCGTCCGCGTTCGATCCGGAGAAGCGCGACTGGGTGATTCGCGAACAGGTCGAAAGCGCGACTGCGGCGCGCGACCGTGCCGCGGCTGGCCGAGAGACTTCACGCCGACAAGTTGTGCTGGCTGCCGGCTTGCTAATTGGCGGGGAACCGTTGGCGAACGCCATGGCGCTGCCTACCTTGCAGAAGTCGCTCGACGCGCTCGGGGCGGCGGACCTCGACGCGGAACTGACGGATGCACGCCATGCGGCCTTGCTGACGGTGCTGCACGCCGAACGTCTCGAAGACTCGGAGCGTTTCGGTACGGACGAGTGGCGGACGGCGGCCTTCGCGGCGGCGGCAGTCCAGCGGCGCTTGGCGGTCGCCG
>JAEUIF010000237.1 GCA_016795185.1 Planctomycetia bacterium
GGGCGACCCGGACCAGACGGTGGCTGAGGATTCCGGCGCGCACACGGTGCCCGGCTTCGCGACCCTCATCGACGACGGCGACCCCGAAGCAACGCAGACACTCACCTTCAACGTCAGCACCAGCAACGACGATCTGTTCGCCGTCCTGCCGGAAATCGACGAAACCACCGGCAACCTGACCTACACGCTGGCGGCCAACGCCAACGGCTCGGCCACCGTGACCGTGACCCTGTCCGACGACGGCGGCGACGACGACACCTCGGCCGAGCAGACCTTCACCATCACGGTGACGGCGGTCAACGATGCACCGGTGACAGTGGGTGCCGGGACGGTAAACCTTACGCCTGTCCCCGAAGACTCGGCAACACCGACCGGCGCGACCGTCGGCAGCCTGTTCGCTGCTCGCTTCTCGGACGCCGCCGACCAGGTCAGCGGCGGCTCGGCGGCCAACCTCTTCCACGGCATCGCCATCATCGGCAGCACGGTCAACGCGGCCCAGGGCCAGTGGCAGTACTTCAACGGCAGCGACTGGGTGGCCGTGGGCTCGCGCACTCTGAGTACGGCCCTAGCGGTAACCTTTGCCGACTCGCTGCGCTTCCTGCCGGCGGAGAACTTCAACGGTACGCCGAACAGCCTGACCGTGGTGCTGATCGACGACAGTGCCGTCGCGGACCCGGCCACCGGTGACGTGGTCGACCTGACCGGGGCGACCGGCGGCACGACCGCCTACAGCGATGATGCCACACAGGGACTGACCCTGAGCACCAGCGTCACCGCAGTCAACGACGCGCCGGTGGTTAACGGCTCCAACGCCGTGAGTCTGGCGGCCGTCGCCGAGGATACGACGGACCCGGCGGGAGCCACGGTCAACGACCTGTTCCTGTCTCGGTACTCGGACGCCGCCGACCAGGTGACGGGCGGTTCGTCGGCCAACACCTTCCACGGCATTGCCATCATCGGCAGCACGGTCAACACCGCCGAGGGCCAGTGGCAGTACCACAATGGCAGCGGTTGGGTCGACGTCGACAATCGGGGGCTGAGCACGGCGCTGGTGGTGACGGCGGGGAATTCGTTGCGCTTCCTGCCGGCAGCGGACTTCAGCGGCACGCCGAACAGCCTGACCGTGGTGCTGATCGACGACAGCGCCGTCAGCGATCCGACGACCGGCACCGAGATCAACCTGACCGGAGTGACCGGCAGCACGACTGCCTACAGTGACGCGGCCACCGAGACGCTGACCCTGAGTACCACCATCACCGAGATCAACGACGCGCCAATCCGCGTGTCGCCAGGTGGTTCGACAATTGAAATCGATGAAGACACCACCACCAACCTGAACCTCGACTTCGGTCCGGGCGGCGGCAGCGATGAGAATGGCCAGGCATTGACCATCGTCTTCACCGCCTTGCCGGACGCGGCTCTGGGTCAGCTCCAGTTGGCCGACAACACGCCGGTGGCGCTCAGCACCAATTACACGCTGGAACAGGTGCAGGGCATCAAGTTCGCCCCGGCAGCCGACACCTTCGGGACGGCGACCTTCAGCTACACCGTCACGGATAACGGCACCACGAACGGTGTGGACGACTTCAAGAGCCTGAACGAAACGCTGACGATCCAGGTGAACAACGACAATGTGGTCGGCGAATCGTTCGGCGTCGTGCTGCCGCCCGTGGCGGCCGGCACCTTCACGCTGCGGGTCAATGGCGGCATCCTCGAGGTGTTCGACGGCACCAGCGTCATCGCCAGCCAGACGCTGGCCACCACGCCGAACGTGGTGATTCACGGCTCGGCGAATACCGACGACACGCTGATTCTCGACCTGGACTCCGGCTTCACCGGCAGCATCACCTTCCACGGCGGCGCTGGGGGCAACGACGCGATCCAACTCGAAAATGGCGGCACGTTCACCACCGTGCAGCACGTCCTGGACGCCACCTTCGGTGCCGGCAGCATCACGCTGACGGGCGGGAACCAGGACTACAGCGGTTTCGCGATCAATTACACCGGCCTGGAGCCGGTCATGGACAACCTCCTCACTACCACGCGCGTGATTGAGTTCGCTTCCGGCGCGGAGATCATCACGATCTCCGACCACGGCACTGCCGGCGACGGTTTCATCGAAATCGTCTCCAGCGCACCCTCCGAGATGATCATCATGGAGGCACCGACCGTGTCGCTCACGGTCATCGCCAATGATGCCGGCGACACGATTGAGGTCACCTCGTTCGACAGCGCCTTTGGCGCCGCCCTGATCCTGGACGGCGGCGGCGGCATTGTGGACATCCAGGTCGCGCTGGGCGGCGTCACGCCGCTGGCGGGCCTCACCGTCAGTAATGCCGCGACCGTGACCGTGGGCGCGGTCACCACCTCTGGTGCCATCAGCCTGACATCCACCAGCTCCACCACCTTGCAGGGCAATCTGCAAACCGACGGCGGTACGGTCAGCTTCCTGGGCGCGGGCAACGTGATCCTCGACGCCGCGGCCATCAGCATCGACACCGACGTGGGCGATAACAATGGCAGCGGCGCCGCCGTCAGCTTCGCGGGCACGACGGCGGTGTCCGCCACCGCGAACGGTACCACCCTGTCCATCGACACCCGGGCGGCCGCCGGCGCGGGCGGAGCAGTCACGCTGGACGCCTTCAATAGCGCGGGCGGTGCCGCCGTTGACGGGCTAACGGTCCAGGCTGGTAATGCCGCAGTCAGCTTCAACGACGCGGCCAGCTTCACGGCCAGTTCGCCGATCACCGTCACGGGTGCCAGCTTCACGGTTGCCGCCGCCGGTTCCATCGCCACGTCCGGCGGCACGGTGACGATCAACGCCAATGCCATGGACATTCAAGGGGCCATCAATGCCGGGGCCGGCACCGTGAACCTGCGCCCGCAGACCGACGGCACCACCATCGGCCTGGGCGGCGGCACCGGCACCCTACAGCTGACTGATGCCGAGCTGGACCAGATCACGGCCGGCGTGCTGGTCATCGGCAGCCACACGGACGCCAGCGATCCGGTCGATGCTGGCGCCATCAGTGTTGATCTGGTCGATCTGACCGATGGGCTAGGCGTGTCCACCCTAGTCTTGCGCACCACGGGCACCATCACCCAGAAGGTGGTGGATGCCGCGGCCGATATCCTGGTGGACAATCTTTCGTTGCAGGCCGGCGGCAACATCATCATCCAGATCGACGCCGACAATCTGGCTGCAACCACGACTACGGGGCAGATCACCATCACCGATACGGCCGGCGGGCTGACCATCGACGACCTGAGCGGCTCCGGCGGTGCGGACGGAGTCAGTCACACCGGCAGCGGGAACGTCACGGTCAGTGTCACAGGCGCGAACAGCAACCTCACGGTCGGCGCTTTGGTGACTGGCGGCAACGTCACCCTCAACGCGGCAGGTGACGTGGCCCTGGCGGGCGATGTCACGGCCGAAGGCGGGGGCAATGTGCGCATCACCGCCGATTCCGACAATGACACCAACGGCGCCATCACCCGTACCAGCGGAACGGTCAGCGCCGAGGACGGCGGCGGTGTCGAGGCGGACGCCGCAGACGGCATCAACCTGGTAACTGCTGCCAGCTCGCTTTCCGCCCGCAACGACTCTAGCGGCCACATCAGTATTAGCAACGATTCGGCCTCGCTCGCCGTCACCCTGGTCGATAGCATCGACGGCATCAGCAATACCGGTGCCGGCAACATCAGCATCAGCAACACTGGCACGTTAGCGGTGGCCAGCAAGGTTTCGACGGCCGGTGGCAAGATCGAGTTGACGGGCACGACCATTACCGTCAACGAGACCATCGTTTCCGACAGCGGCACCGACGGCGACATCACCCTGACCGCGGACGAGTTCGTCATCAATACTGGCATCAATGCCGGGACCGCGATCGTCACCCTCCAGAACCAGACGGCCAACACCGCGATCCAACTGGGCAACGGCAAGGGTGCCACCGCGGGCATCGACCTGGCCGACGCCGAGCTGAACCAGATCACCGCCGGCACACTGCGGATCGGCTCGACCACCGCTGGCCAGATCAGCATCTCGGAAGCCAACGTCGGACCGAACAACGTCACCGGCGACTTCACCCTCCTCTCGGGTGCCGGGGTGGACGACAACAGCGACACCGGCACCATCGTCTTCAACGGCGGCCTGCTGATCGACGTGGACCAGAGCGTGGACCTGTCGGGCAGCAACAACGTGAACACGCTGTCCGTGATCACCTCCGACGCCAACCAGTTCGTGACGTTCGTGGATAGCGACGGCCTGGCCATCGGCGGGATCACCACGAAGGGCGGCAATGTTGGGATCACGGCCACGACCATCAACCTGAACGCAGGCATCAATACGAGCACTGGCAGTGGCGGCGCGGTCAGTTTGACTGGCCCGGTGATACTGACCAATACCGTCGTGATCACCACCGACGACGGCAATGTCACTTTCAGCGGCACGGTGAACGGGAACTTCGACCTGACAGTCAACACCGCCAACGCCACCACGACGTTTACTGGCGCCGTGGGCGGCGATGTAGCTTTGGCCAGCCTGACCACGGATGCAGGCGGCACGACCGAACTCAACGGCGGGTCAGTCAGCACCACGGGCGCCCAGACCTACAACGACGCGGTGACGCTGGGGGCCGACACGGACATCAACACCACGACCACGGGCGGCGTGGCCTTCCAGGACACCCTGGACGGCGCCTTCGCCTTGACGGTGGTGGCGGTCGCCGACGCGACCTTCGGTGACGAAGTGGGCGGCGGCACCCCGCTGGCCAGCCTGGACGTGACGGCCAACCAGATCAACCTCGACGGCGGCCTGGTCGAGACCAGTGGCGATCAGACCTATCAGAGCGCCGTGGTGCTGGGCGCGGCCACGACCGTGGCCTCCAGCGCCGGGGGTAATATCACCTTCGGCGGCGCCGTCGACTCGGAAGCCAGCGAGGCCAACACGCTGACGGTCAATACCACAGGGACAACGACCTTCAGTGGTGCCGTGGGCGGCGGCGTCAACGGCGCGCTGGGCAGCCTGACCACCAACGCCGGCGGCACGACGGCGATCAACGGCGGCGCGGTCGACACCACCGGCGCCCAGACCTACGGCGATGCGGTGACGCTGGGCGTCCAAGACGCCACGCTCACGGCCAGTACCCTGTCGATGACGGTTCTCAACCTGGGTAGCTCGGGCCTGACCGTTGATGTCAGCGGGGCGAGCAGCATTACGGGCAAAATCAGCGGCGGCTCGGTCAACAGCCTGACCAAGAATGGCGCGGGCACCCTGACCCTCTCGAACGGCAGCAACAACTACACCGGTTTGACCACGATCAATAACGGTGTGCTCAAGGTTACTACCAATAAGGCGCTGGGCGCTGATGGGGCGGGTAACGGCACGCGCGTAAATTCCGGTGCCATGCTTGATCTGGCAGTGCTGAACTACTCGGCACTGGAAGAGCTGTTCATGAACGGCGGCGAGTTGCACGCCTCGAACACCAGCACGTTTGCCGGCGACATCACCCTGGAAGCCCTGGACAGCTTCTTCAGCGCGGTGGCGGGTAAGACTCTGACCCTGAACGGCGCTATCGTGGAAGAAGACGACGAAACCAATGGCCTGACGGTGACCCGACCGGGCACCGTGGTGCTCAAGGGCAACGGTAGCTACAGCGGCGAAACCGAGGTCACGAACGGCAAGTTGCTGATCAACGGAGCCATCGACGGCTCGGTGCTGGTCAGCGGCGGCACCCTGGGCGGCAACGGGACCATTGGCGGCAACGTGACGGCGGACAGTGGCGGCACGGTCGCCCCGGGCACATCGGCCGGCCTGCTGAGCGTCGGCGGCAATGGCAACTTCACCAGCGGCGCCACCTACTCCGTGGAACTCAACGGCCCGGGCGCCGGCACCGGCTACGACCAGCTGCTGGTCAACGGCACGGCCAACCTGAACGGCGCGATCCTGGCGCTGAGCGCCACCCAGGTCTACAGCAGCGGCACGGTGCTGACCATCATCGACGGCGCCAACTCGGGCACGTTTGCCGGCCTGGACGACGGCGACACCATTACCGCGACCGGCACCAGCCAGGTGTTCACAATCAATTACGAAGCCGGCAGTGTCACGTTGACGGCGGGCAGCCTCGACTTGATCGACACGGTGGCCACGGTCAGCGGGCCGAGCCTCGTGGTCGTCGGCCAGCAGGCCGTGTTCACGGTCACCGTGACCGGTGGGCCGACCCCGACCGGCCTGGTGACCCTGTATGTGGACGGCCACATCGTCGCCAGCGGCCCGTTGAACAGCGGCCAGGCGAGCTTCGCGACTTCGAGCCTGAGTATCGGCACCCACACGGTCTCCGCCTACTACAACGGCGACAGCACGCATGATCCCGATACGTCCAATAACTTCACGGTCAACGTGGTAACGCCGAGCGTGGTGGACAACTTCACGCGGGCGGATACGATCGGCACGACGATCGCGGGAGCTTCCATTGGACAGTTGTTGCCGTCCGGTTCCGGCGTCCTGAACGTGGCTGACACTACGGGCTTTGCATCCAGCGGTCAATTGATCATTCACTTCGGCGGCGGCGCATTCACGACCGTCAACTACACAGGCAAGACCGGGACCAGCTTCACGGGGGTTACCGGCGGACAAACGCTCGCCGGTGTCCCGCTGGACGCCGGCGACACCGTACGGCCGCTGACTAGCCTGGGGTCGGGTTGGTCCAATGTTACCCCACCGGTGGGCAACTTCGTCGTCAACAGCAATCAGGCGGTTTCGGTTGGTTCGACCTCGAATCTAGCACTGGTCAACGGACTGGCACCTGCGGATGTGAGCCTTAGCGCCGCGATCGACGTCAGCGCCGATAATCGGCGCGGCGAACTCGTTGCCCGGCGGGACGCGGCTGGCAACGAGTACGTTGGCGGCGTCCAGAGAATCAACGCGACCACCCACCGGCTGTACATCGGTATTCGCACCGGCAGCGCAGGCACGCTGGCGACGCTGAACAGCGTGGTAGTCAGTACGCCGCCGAGCGTGCTGCGATTTGAAGTGGTCGGCACGACCCTGCGATTGTACGGCGACGGCGTGCTGCTGCTCAGCGCCCAAGACGCGACGTTGGCGGCGGCGGGCGGTATCGGCATCAACGCCATCAACACGAACGTCCGCTTCGACAACTTTATCGCCGCCGCCGTTGTCCCCATCTCCCTACCGTTCAATGACAACTTCGCTCAGCCATCAAGCACCTCTTTGGGTGCTTCGTGGTCGGTAGATGCGGGCGGGTTCAGCAACCCCAGCGCCGGCGCTGCGACCGCCGGGTCTGCGACATTGAACGTGGCTTCCTTGTACGGCGTCCTGGCCAGCGACGTGTCTGCCCAAGCAAACTTCAGTTCTAGCTCAATGGGTTCTGGCCTCGGCGTAGTCGTTCGCTGGGACAGCGTGGCTCGGAGCGGCTACTACCTGCAAGCTACGGACGCAGGCGACATTGAGTTGTACTCCGTCACCGCAGGCGTGGTCAGTTTGATTACCTCTGGCTCTGGAACCATCCTGGAGAATAACCAGCTGATGCTGACGGCCAACGGCTCAACCCTGGATGTCTTCCTGAACGGGGCGCTTCTGTTCTCCGCAACCAACTCGTTGTACACCACCGGTTCGGTGGGAATCGCGAGTGCTGGCGGTTCCCTATTCTCTGGCTTCTCCGCAATCACTCCCTGAATGCCAGGGTAATGCTGTGGAACTTAGTCTCTGGACTGTGCAACGGCAACTGGGCATTGCTTAAAATCGTCATTGTTTTGCTAACACCGCTCAAGGATTACACTCATGCAACTCCGAAAATCCAGACAACTTCGCTCGTGGTGCAAAGCTGTTGCGTTCTTTACCATTCTTGCACTCACTTTAATCCCGTTTCAGAATGCTTTGGCGATTGGTTTTTTGAGTGCGGACTGGAATGCACGCCCTGACCTTGACGAGGCGGACGAGATTTTCGCGTCCTTCGTCCAGGGTGCCGCAAGCAATACCCAAACCAGCATCACGTTTACGTTCGCGGGTGGAACTACCGATTTCGTTTCTGGCACTCGCGTCTTTGAACTGATTGGATTATCGGTCGAAGATACGGAAACCATCAATGGCACCTGGACTAGTCTGAGCACAATCAACATTTTATCCGGAAGTCTCAATATTGAGGTCGGGGTGGGCAGTTTCCCCCCTGTCCCGAACATGTTCAATGAAATGTTTACCAATACCTCTGAACCTACCGGTTCCGAAACGATCGACGGAGATAGCATTACCAGTGGTCAGAGTGTTTTCGTTACATTTACCTACAGCGGGCTTCAAGTTTCCGGAACCTCATTTACATTGACTCTCAATAACTGAATCGGGCATTCGGATTGTCGTTGGGAACCGAACCTTTCGGTCTCCGTTGGACGTGTTTCGCGCAGTCCATCAATCGGCTTATGAACCCGCCCTGGGTGACGGCGCAGGGGCGTTCCGTCGTGGAGCGCGGGATTGCTGGCGTGGATTGGCGGCGTCAGGGGGCGATGAAGCGGGGTTGTGTCGGGGGCCGAAAAACGCTGGGCTGGTCGGGACGTTGGCTGGAATTCTTACCCAAAATCTGGGCGCGTGTGCAGTAGTGGGTGGGTTTTGGCGGGACTTTGGCGGGCTTCGTTGCGTGTTGGGCCAGTGAGACGAGCTGGGACTATGCGACGCGCGAGTGGCGTCCGGCGCTCGCGGTGGCTACACCTCAATTCCCACCGATGGGAAAGACCCCACGCGGTTTTCATTTCAACACGAACTTCTGTACCCGCTGCCCCGTGACCTCGGCGACGTAGAGCGCCCCCTGCGCATCGACCGCCACCCAGTGCGGCATCTGGAATTGCCCGGCCCCCGTGCCCTTCGCGCCCCAGCGGTTGACTGGCTTGCCTTGGTCATCCAGCAGGCGCACTTCGTTGGCCCGGCCGTCAGCGACCAGTAGCTGGCCGTTGCCCTTCAGGAACAGACCGTAGGGCGCGCCGCTGTCCTTCCACTGGGCGAGGAATTTGCCGTCGGCATCGAAAAGCTGCACCCGGTTGTTCTCGCGGTCGCCCACGTAGACCTTGCCGTCGCCATCGATGCAGATGGCGTGCGGCAGATTGAATTGCCCCTCGCCCTTGCCCTTCGTGCCCCATTCCTTCAGGTACTTGCCTTCCTTGGAGAACTTCACGACTCGCGCGTTGCCGTAGCCGTCGGCGACATAGACTTCGCCGTTTGGCCCCACCGCCACATCGGTCGGCTTGTTGAACTTGTCGGGCGTATCGCCGGGTTCGTCTTTCTTGCCGAGTGTGAGCAGCAATTTGCCTTCGCGGTCGAACTTCATCACCAGATGATGGCCGATGTCGGTCGTCCAGACGTGGCCGTCGCGGTCGAGGCGCAGGCCGTGCGAAGTCTTGACGAGTCCCTCGCCCCAGGAGCGCAGGAACTTGCCGTCGCGGTCGAAGACCAGGATCGGCGTCTTGCCGCGATGAAAGAGGTAGACGCGGTCGGCGGCATCGACGGCCACCGCCGACACGCCGCCGAGCTTCAGACCGTCGGGCAGCGTCGGCCAGCCGGACACCGCCCGGTAGTCGGCTGGCGGCTTGTCGGCGCCGGCGGTCCAGGCGGCGACGACGAAGACCGCGCCGCTGAACAGCAAGACGGACCAGCGGGTGAACATGGCGAACTCCTCGCTTACGGCTGCGCGCTGAGCGTCTGGGCGAAAAGGGGACGGGACTCGTTGCCGGAACGGCCCGCAGGTGCTTCGCACAACGAGTCCCGTCTCCTTTTCGCCCAGACGCTCAGCGCGGCGGCTTCACGGGCCGGGGCAGGCTGAACCAGGCCAGGTTGCAGACTTCCAACTCTTCCGCGTCGAGCTTCAGGTCCACGGCGGCCAGACTGTCTTCGAGTTGCTCCGGCTTGCTGGCACCGATGATCGCCGACGTGATGCAGGGCTGGGCCAGCACCCAGGCCACCGCCACCGAGACCAGCGATTTCTTCCGCGCCTTGAAGAACTGCTTCAGGTGTTCCACCGCCTCGAACTGGCTCTTCTCCCAGTAGCGCTCGCGGTACAGCTCGCCGGTCTTGCCGAGCGTGAAGCGCGTGCCGACTGGCGGCGGTTCGCCGGGCTGATACTTGCCGCTCAGCAGGCCGCCGGCCAACGGGTTGTAAGCGATGACGCCTACACCCTGGTCCCGGCACAACGGCAGCAGTTCCGCTTCGATGTCGCGAAAGAGCATGTTGTAGCGTGGCTGCACGCAGTCGATCCGCGCCCAGTCGTGCCGTTCGCTGATGCCCAGCGCCAGCGCCACCTGCCAGGCGGCGTGGTTGGAGATGCCCAGGTAGCGGACCTTGCCCTGGCGGACCAGGTCGTCCAGGGCGCGCAGGGTTTCTTCGAGCGGCGTGTCCGGGTCGGGGGCGTGCGGCTGATAAAGGTCGATGTAGTCGGTGCGCAGCCGGCGCAGGCTGTCCTCGACCGACTTCAGAATGTGCTTGCGCGACAGCCCTTCGGCCAGCGGATGCTCGCCGACGCGAATGCGGCACTTGGTCGCCAGCACGAAGCGGTCGCGCTTGCCCTGCATCCACTTGCCGATGAATTCCTCGGTCCGCCCGCAGGTCTCCGGCGTGGGCGGCACCGGGTAGGCGTCGGCGGTGTCGAAGAACCAGACGCCGCGGTCGGCGGCCTTGTCCATGATGGCGCACGAGGTCTTCTCGTCGCACTGGTTGCCGAAGGTCATCGTGCCCAGGCAGAGTTCGGTCACTTTCAGGCCGGTGCGGCCCATGCGGCGCAGGTTCATGCCATCCTCGAACTGGAGAGCAGCGGTCGTTGTTTCGGGTGGCACGCCCTCGGTACTCCGAGGGCGTGGTGGAGCGACTCCCACGCCCTCGGAGTACCGAGGGCGTGCCACCCACTTGTCATTGGGGCAGCAGGTCTCGGTTCGCGACGCTTCAAAAAAGCGTTCCAACTCTACGCTTCTACGAAGCGTCGCGAACCGGAAAGTACGAAATAACCAGCACCCCCGTGTTCACCGGCCGCCGGCGGTTATTGCCTTGATCCGGTTCTTCTCGTCCAGCAGGACCACTTTCGGGCGGTGGTGCGGTGCTTCGTGCCGTTCCAGCGCGACGAACGCCGCGACGATGACGATGTCGCCTGGCTGCACCAAGTGGGCGCCCGCACCGTTGACGCAGATCGTGCCGGAACCGGGCTCGCCCACCATTGCGTAGGTTACGAGCCGGGTGCCGCGCGTCACGTTCCAGACGTGAATCTCCTCGAACGGCAGAATGTCGGCGGCTTCCAGCAGGCTGGCATCGACGGTCAGGCTGCCCTCGTAATCCAACTCCGCTTGCGTGACCGTGGCCCGGTGAATCTTGCCCTTGAGCATCGAGCACTGCATGGCGTCCTCCCCAGTTCCCCTCGCCCCCTGCGGGAGAGGGGTTGGGGTGAGGGGTATCTGAATCGCAGCGACCGCCCCCTCACCCCAACCCCTCTCCCGCAGGGGGCGAGGGGCTATGGACCTCCCACTATTCTATGGCTTCGGGAGGCAAGCCGAACAGGCGCAGCACTTCGCGATCGATGGCAGCGTCCAGCAGCGGTCGGCCGGGCCGCTCGCTGCCGAGTTCGTTCAGCGCTCCGCAGTCGGCGTCCGGTAGAGGAAACGCGGTCAGATGCTTGATCTTCAGCTCGGCGAAGGGCCGCCCCTGGCGCGGCTCGATGGCGCGGAAGTACCAGGTCATGAACGAGCTGTTGAGCAGGGCGCAAAGCCCGTCGAGTGACAGCGCTCCAGGGCGGCGCGGCAGGACCAGAAAGAAGTTATTGCTGGCATACCGTCGACTGCGATCCACGGCGGCGAGGACGTGGTCGCCGGTGCGCCGCACCAGCAGTTTGTCCTGCTCGTACCAGCCGGGGCGGCCGACGTTGGCGTAGCGTTCCGTGGAGCGTTTCGCTGGTAGGGCCGCGAGGCGCAGATAGCGGCCCCGCCAGCGCAGTTCATAGGGCACGAGTTCGTCCCGCCCGAAGTAGAGTTCCCGACAGGACTCGTCGAGCGGCGCATCGACGAACAACTCGGCCCGGACATTGCCGCTATGCACGCCCTCATGGGCCTCGAAGTACGTGCCGAGCCGTGGGCAATGCGCCAGCTGGTCCAGCACACGCCGGCGGGCGGGGTGCAAATGCAGATTGAAAATGTGGCGTGGATTGGCCCGGAAATGCGCTTGTGGGATCGTCCAGCCATTGCCGCTCGCCGGCTCACCGATGCGCACCGTGTGTCCCTCGGGCGCAGGTTGCTTGCAGCCCACGATGCTCACCGCGTCGATGACCGCATCGGGGAACGCCGGCCCCCAGCAGTCGATATGTTCGAGCGCCAGCGCATCGAGCAGCAGCAACCGGGTCTGCGGATAGTCCTTGAGCAGGATGATGTCGGGTAGCACCATGCCAAATCGGCCGCCCGGTGCGGTCAGGTTCACGCCGAGTTCGACGAAAGGCCGAAACAGGTCGAAGATGCCAGCGGACGATGGGAAGCGCTGATGCAGGTACTGTCTTACCGCTTCGTCGTGGGCAATCGCCTTCTGGCCCCACGGCGGGTTGGCCAGCACGACGTTGAAACCACCGCGTGCCATGACGTCTGGGTAAGCGGCTTGCCAGTCGAAACGCTGCGTCGCGGTCTCGGGCGCGTCGGTGCCGAGCAGCGCGTTGCCGACGCGAATGTTCGCGCGCAGATCGACTGTACTGCCGCACGCCTCGGCGAGCGCGCATCGAGTGAGTTCGACGGCTTGGGGATCGAGATCGACGCCGAAGCAATGCGTGAGCAGGAGATGGCGGCGTTCGTCGGTGTGCAGAACGGAGCCAGACGCCTGATGCCAGTCGAGCAGGCGGCGATAGGCAGTGGTCAGAAACGCCCCGCCGCCGCACGCTGGATCGAGAATCGTGAGTGGTGTATCCGCGTGCCGCCGGCTGGCCAGCAGTGGTTCGAGCGTTTGCTCGACGACCCGCGCAACGATGGCGTCCGGCGTGTAGTAGACACCCTCCGCCTTGCGTCGCGCCGGGGCGTCGCGGGCCAACTGCTGCTCGTAGGCCTGGCTGGGGTTCATTCTGCGGATCAGGCCGCGGCTGGTTCGCGACGCTTCGGAGAAGCGTGGAGGCGTCACGCTTCTCCGAAGCGTCGCGAACCGCTGAAGATGATTGCCACCTGATTCACGCGATCAAGCGATGTGCGCCCCCTGCGTCTCCACATAGAGCGCATAGAGCGACTGGCTGGCGGTCATGAACAGGCGGTTGCGCTTCTCGCCGCCAAAACACACATTGCTGCAAATTTCGGGCAGGAGAATCTGGCCGATGCGCGTGCCGTCCGGCGCGACGACATGCACACCGTCGTAGCCGTCGCCCACCCAGCCCGCACCGATCCAGACGTTGCCTTCCACGTCCGCGCGGATGCCGTCCGGGAAGCCGCCGCCTTCCAGTTTCTTGTTCTGCTCGCGATTGAAGTACGTCATGTTCATGTTGACGAACTCTTTGCCCTTGCCCAGTTTCACGTTGTCGAGCACGTCGTAGACCATGACGTTCTTCGGGGCTTTCTCGTAGTGGCTGGCCCCCGTGTCGCAGATGTAGAGCTTCTTGTAGTCGGGCGAGAAGCACAGGCCGTTCGGCTTGAACATCTCGTCGAGCACCTTTTCCAGCTTGCCGGTCTTCGGCTCGATGCGGTAGACCGCCTCCTTGATTTCCAGCGGCCCCTTGTGGCCTTCGTAGTTGAGCAGGCTGCCATACCCGGGGTCGGTGAACCAGATGCCGCCGTCGGGATGGACGACCGCGTCGTTCGGCGCGTTGAGGGGCTTGCCCTGCCATTTGTCGGCCAGCACCGTGACCTTGCCGGACGGTTCGTAGCGGACCACGCGGCGGTTGCCGTGCTCGCAACTGATCTGCCGGCCCTCGTAGTCGAAGGTGTTGCCGTTGCTGTTGCCGGCGGGTTTGCGGAAGACGCTGACGTGCCCGTCCTCGTCCAGCAAGCGCAATTGCCGATCGTTGGGAATGTCGCTCCAGAGCAGGTAGCGGCCGACGCCATTCCAGGCTGGGCCTTCCGCCCAGAGCAAGTCCTTGCTGTGGTAGAGCCGCTGAATCGAGCTATTGCCGATCTTGATCTTCGCGAAACGCTTGTCCAGCACCAGGATGTCCGGGTCCGGATAGCGCACGGGCGGAGCGTTGGGGCCGTAGTCGCGCGCGGCCAGCGCCGCGGTGGCACTCCAAGCGGCGGATGCCGTCGCTGCCAGGAAGCCGCGCCGGTCGAGGCTCGCCGGGCCGTCCTTGCGATCAATCTGCTGCTGCGCGGTGGAATGCTCTACGGGATGGGACGGCGTTGCCTTCGGACGCGACATGGATGCTCTCCTGGGGAAGCAGGTTGGCCGGTTGTTCGACTGTTGGCATGGTATCGCGGCTGCGGCCCGCGCCAAGCAAAATGGACCGCGAACCGTGACGGGATTGCACGGATGAATTTGCAGCCCGGCACGGGTGTTGCAGAAGTGCTGAGCAGGTTCGCCCAACTTTATTCGGGGAGAAGAAACATGGCTCAGAATAAGAAAGCCAAAACCGCTGATCGCAATGAAGACCCCATTACCGGCGAACCGGGCGCGCATCCGGTCGGCGTCGGCCTGGGGACCGCGGGCGGCGCGGCGGCGGGGGCTGCCGGCGGCGCGGTACTGGGGCCAGTCGGCGCTGTGGTCGGCGCGGTCATCGGCGGCGTGGCCGGCGGCCTGGCGGGCAAGGGCGTCGCCGAGGCCATCGACCCCACGGAAGAGGATCGCTACTGGAGAAAGCATTACCGCACCCGTCCTTACTTCAACACGGGCGAGAAGTACGAAACCTATCAGCCGGCATACCACTACGGCATCTCCAGCCAGCAAAAGTATGCGACCAAGTCGTTCGACGACGCTGAAGCCGGATTGAAACGCGGCTGGAACAAGGCGCGGGGCGAATCGACCCTGGACTGGGACCGGGCGCGCGACGCCGTCCGCGACGCCTACGACCGCACCATCCAGCTGCGCGAGGAGCAGTTGCAGGCTACCAAAACGCCGGTCAAGAAGGGCGAAGTCAAGGTGCGCAAGGAGGTCGTGACCGAGCACCAGACCATCGACGTGCCGGTGGAGCGCGAGGAAGTGGTGATCGAACGCCGCCCGGTATCCCGTCGCGCCGCGAACGCCGATTTCCGCGCCGAGGAAGTCCGCATCCCAGTGTCGGGCGAGCAAGTGCGCGCTGACAAGCGCACCGTGGTCAAGGAAGAGGTTTCCGTCGGCAAGCGCAAGGTGCAGGACACCGAAAAGGTCTCGGGCGCGGTCCGCAAGGAGAATCTGCGGGTCGAGGAGAGCGGCAAGGTCAAGGTCCGCGGCAACGCGGCCCGGAAGCCGAGCCGCTAGTGCATCGTCAAATGGGATGTTGCCCGAAGGAATGCTGGGTGGCACGTCCCTCGGTACTCCGAGGGCGTGGGGAGCGACTCGCACG
>JAEUIF010000241.1 GCA_016795185.1 Planctomycetia bacterium
GCACGTCGTCCAGCAGGCGAGCGATGCTGCGGTTCGCTTCGGGCTTCTGCAACATGCCGTGCTCGGCGACGGCCTTGTGGAAGAAGTAAGCGCCCGGATCGACGACCTGCTCGGGCTTGACGGACTTCAAAGCTTCCAGACCTTCCTCGTAGACCTTCTTGTTCGACAGCGCCTTGGCATAAGCCAGCGTCAGGTTGCTGCGGAAGAAGCTGTCGAGCTTGGTGTCCTTCAGGATGGAAGGCACTTCCTTGGGGGCCGGGGCGTCCGGATCGCGGGCATCGGCCAGCAAGCGGGCGGCTTCCGGGTTGCCCAGCGCGAAGGTGTCGGCCACCAAGTCGAGCAGGGGCCGTTCGTTCTGGCTCCAGAGGGCATTGAAGGTCGCCTCGTCGTACTTGTTGGCGGACTTCAGCCAGGTCTGGGCCTGCCCGCGCACGGCATCGAAGCTCGGGAGCTTCATGACGCCGAAGGAGGCGAGATCCCGGGTCGGTTGCGGTTCGGCGGCCTCGCTGGTGTAAGAACCGGCGACGGCCAGGGCGAACACGCCCAGCAGGGAAAGCCGCACGAGTGAAGACTTCATGGATTCCTCCCCCAAGGTGGGGTAACGAAGGCCCAAGTTGCCGCTGTCGAAGTATAGGACGAACCAGTCGGTTTTGCCTAACGCTGAATTCGGGATGAACAACCAAACAGTCCCGACGCGATTCACGACACTTCTTGCATCGGTCGAATCCGGGGCGGAGGAAGCAGCCGGCCTTGCGTTTCAAAATGCCGAATGACATCCTCGACTACGTCGCACAGCTCACCGTACACCTGCACGGGATTGTCGCCGTGTATCCCCGTTATCAAGTCCGGGCACTTGCCCAGGTATGTTCCGTCCTCCTCGCTCCATTCCACCCATTTATGATATTGGTCACTGGTCTTCACGTAGTACCCAGGTGGAACTTGTAGGTCAGGCTTACCAGGACGATCGCAGCGACCTCGTTTTGCCAGGTCGGGGGCGATGTTGTCTTGTAGGTCAGGCTTTCCAGCCTGACAGCAGCGCCACCGATGTAGCGCACGTCGAGGGCGCTGCTGTCAGGCTGGAAAGCCTGACCTACCAATTCGCCCACCGACAATGAACTATAAACACCGGCACCGCCGGCCTAGACTGTGGACATTGTGCCAAAACCGCGAATTCCGGTCGAGCGGATTATGGGAAAAGCGGAAAAATAGGTGGGGTGAGACGGATCAGGCAACCGGTTCCAGCTGGACAGTACGGAAGGTCAGCGATACGCGCCGGCCGCGAATGGCCGTCTTGCCGCCGACATGGTCCTTCTTGCGGGCGGGCACCACATGCGTCCAGTGGTAGCGGGCCTCGCGTTGCAGCACGACCAGGCTGCGCGGGGCTAGCGGCAGCGCGACCTTCAGGCCCGCTTGTTTGTTTTCAAACTCCATCGCGCAGCCTGAACCGAGGCTGAGCGAGGCCACCGTCGGCCCGAAGCAGGGGACGCAATCCACGTGCTTCGAGATACCCTGGCCTGGCTGGTACTCGTTGACGATCAGCTGATCGGGCACGCGCTCGAACCAGCCTTCGCGATGCAGCCGGCTGGCCAGCTGCGCTGCCCAGTCCGGCAGCGGCCCCAGGTACATGTCCGCCGCCACCTGCCGGGCCTTGTAGTCGTAGCGGTAGCCATAGTGCTGCACGCGGCGGCGCAGGTCGTCCAGCCAGGGCTGGTCGTCGATGATGCTCAACAGGTGCTTTTCGGCTTCCAGTCCCAGGTAATCGGTCTGGTAACTCAGGCCGGGGATGGTGCTGGCGTCCGTGGGGGCCGCCAACGGGGCACTCTGCGGCATGTGTCCACTCCTTGACCACACGAGACGAACACAGCCCACGGCACACACGGCCGTGGGCTGCGACGATTTTCGAGAAAATGGGCGATGAGGGAATCGAACCCCCAACTCTTCGGTGTAAACAAAGCGTGATAGCCGTTTCACCAATCGCCCAGCAGGTCTACGCAAGTTCGTAGTTCCGCCTTCAGGCGGTCGATTCGCTCGCCGCCTGAAGGCGGAACTACGAACGGGATTCGCAGACCAGTCTTTTACATCGAATAGGAACTGCCGCAGCCGCAGCTGCCCTTGGCGTTCGGGTTGGTGATGCTGAAGCCGGTGCGGTTCAGGTCGTCGTGGTAGTCGATCTTGGCGCCTTCGAGGTACATCAGGCTGCGCTTGTCGACGACGACGGGCACGCCGTGCATGTCGAAGACCTCGTCGAGCTTCTCGTTGACGTCGGGGTCGAGGTCGAGCTTGTTCTGGAAGCCGCTGCACCCGCCGCCGACCACGCGCACGCGCAGGTACAGCTTCTTCAGGGTGCTTACACCGCTGCCATTGCCTTCGCGCGCGGCTTCGGCCTGCTGCGTTTCGGCGATGTGGCGCTGAACGGCGCTGGCGGCCTTTTCAGTCAGAATCAGACTCATAGGTTCGTTCTCCTCGTACAAGAAACCGTGCGGTGCCGGAATATCTGCGCCGGACCACCATGGCCGGGCCGGTGATTCATCATTTCATTATACAGGACTTAACCAGTGCGGTTTATCGGATTGGCGAATTCTTGCTCGGGATTCAAGGCCCGCAGGCGCTGGACTTCGCGGATGACTGCCCGGATTGCCCAGTCGATTTCCTCTTCCGTGGTGAACCGGCCCAGCCCAAAGCGAATGCTGGCGTGCGCGAGTTCATCCGACAAGCCCATCGCCCGCAGGACATAGCTCGGCTCCGGATTCGCCGAAGTGCAGGCCGATCCGGAAGATACAGCCAGGTCCTTCAGCCCGATCAGCAGGGCCTCGCCGTGAACGCCCGCGAAGCTGAGATTCAGGTTGCCGGGCAATCGCTCCTCCGCGGGACCATTCAGGCAAACGCCTTTCAGTCCGTCCATAATGCCGGCGCGGAGCTTTTCCCGCAAGCGTAAGAGTCGCTGGCTTTCTTCGGCCATTTCGTGCCGGCATAGTTCGCAGGCTACCCCAAAGCCGACGATCAACGGCACCGGCAGTGTGCCGCTGCGTAAGCCGCGTTCGTGGCCGCCGCCGTCGAGGAGCGGTTCCAGCCGCACATGCGGATTGCGCCGACGGACGTACAATGCGCCGACACCCTTGGGGCCATACAGCTTGTGGGCTGTCAGGCTCAGCAGATCGATACCGGCAGCTTGCACGTCAAGCGGCACCTTACCGACCGCCTGCACCGCGTCGGAGTGAAAGAGGATGCCGCGCTCCTTGCACAGCCGGCCGATTTCAGCAACCGGCTGCAAGGTGCCGACTTCGTTGTTGGCGGCCATGATGCTGACCAGGATGGTCCGCTCGGTCAGCGCGGCGGCGACCTGCTCGACCGTCACGCGCCCTGCGCGGTCCACGGGCAGCACGGTTAGTGAAAAACCTTCACGCTGCAAACGCTTCGCCGGGTCGAGGACCGCGTGATGCTCCGTCGCGGCAGTAACGAGGTGGTCGCCTTTTTTCAGCTGCCGCTGCATCCAGGCCGCGCCCTTGAGGGCCAGGTTGTCGCTCTCCGTGGCCCCGCTGGTGAAGACGATCTCCCGCGCTTCCGCGCCGAGCAGCGCGGCGACCTGCTCGCGGGCCTGCTGCACCGCTTCCTCGGCATCGCGGCCGAAGACGTGGTGCCGGCTGGCGGCGTTGCCATAGCGGGCGGTGAAATAGGGCACCATCGCCTCCAGCACGCGCGGATCGGTGCGGGTGGTGGCGTTGTTGTCCAGGTAGATCGGCAAGGACGGCATCGCGGTTTCGCACACGAATGGGCAACGGCTTGCTGGTTCGTAGTTCCGCCTTCAGGGGTGGAGCGACTCGCCGCCCGAAGGCGGAACTACGAACCGGAGCGATCAGGGCATGGGATCGGCCGCCATCGGCAAGGCCAGCGACTGCGGTTGCGGCGGGCCGGCGGCGAACAGTTCGGCCAGCGTCACGGTGCGCAGCAAGTCGCGGATGCGACGATGCACCTCGGCGATGGGGTCGCGCACCGGGCAGACGCCGAGCAGCGTGCAGCCGCACTCCTGGGGGTCCTTGGTGCATTCGGCCAGGTGAAACGGGTCGTCGAGCGCATCCATCAGTTCGGCCAGGCTGATGTCGGCCGCCGGCCGCTGTAGCGCGTAGCCGCCATTGACGCCGCGATGGCTGGTCACGAAACCCCGATGACAGATTTCCTTCAGGATATTGGCGACGAACGAACGGCTCAGGCCGTAATGATCGGCGATGACCCGCGCGCAGGCCCCCTGCGGTTGTCCGTGCAGGTGCGCCAGGATCAGCAGCGCGTAATCGACCTTGCGGCTCATCAGGGACACGGGGCACCTGCCTCGATGTAGGTCAGGCTTGCCAGCCTGACGTTCGCGTCGAAGTCAGGCTGGCAAGCCTGACCTACACTTTTATTTTAGCGAATCCGCCACCTGCTTGGCCGAGACATTCGCATCGATGACCACCGTCTTGTTGTCCTTGACCTTGATGGTGATCGCCTTGACGAACTCGGCCGCCGGGGCCAGCTTCGGGTAGTTGATAAAGGTCTTGAAGATCAGCTCGATGCTGTCGTTGAGGTCTTCCTGCAAAGCCTTCGCCACGTCCTTGGCCACGTTCGCGCCCTTGACGCTCACTTGCACCTCGCCGACGATGCCGTCGGTGATCTGGATGCTGCCGTTGATGGCGTCCAGGCCGTCCTGGCTGATGGTCTGCTTGACGGGCTTCTCGACGATCTTGCCGCCGACCTTCATGACGTCCGCATCCAGCCCGAAGCCCGCGTTGCCGGTCACCGCGATGCTCACGCTTTTTTTGGCGTCGAGCTTGGTGATGGCCGGCACAAGCTCCTTGAGCTGGAAGCCGGTCTTCCGTTTGCCGGCCGCCTTTTCCAGCGCCTCGACCACTGGCTCGGCGCGCGACGAAACCGCGATCGTGGTCGCATCCACCAGGCCGACGAACAGCGTCCGGCCCACATCCACCTCGTAATACTGGATCGTCCCGGTTTTCTGCGCCTTCACCGGGAACGCCCCCTTCTCCTTGGCCAGCTGCTCCGCCTGGACACGGAACTTCGGCAGGTCGAAGCGGCCCTTGATCAGGAAGAAGTAACCGCCGTTGCTGCCGTAGACGGTCTTGCCGTTCACGGTGCCTTTCGTGAGGCGGTAGAGGCTTTCACCGTTCGCGAAGACGACCTGGTCGATGTCCTTGAGCGGGTCGAGGTTCAGGCCCTTGAGCGTTTTCTGCACATCGTCGTTGGACTTGAGCAGGTCCTGCACCAGCGTCTGGTAGTGGGTCTTGAACAGCGGCGAGGCCAGGATTTGCTGCACGTTGATGATGACGACGGCATCGGTGTCGGCGGGCAGGTACTTGTCCGGCACCGCGGCCCGCGCGGGCAGGACGGCGAGCATCCCAAGGCAGACCAGCGTACCGAGCAAGCGACGCATGGCGGGCATGGCAAACGTCTCCGAGAACGGTGTGGGGATGAATGCCAACAGGATACCCGTAGGGCAGACGGCGGTGATACTGAAAAAGCCCACGGCAGCCGGGCCGTGGGCTTTCGTCAGGATGGAGCTTCCTCGGTCAGCAACCGTTGCACCAGTGCCAGGGCCTGTTCGCGGTTCTGGATCGTGCCGTCGAGTTGGGCTTCGCGGACGGCGTCGAGCAGCTTCTTGAACGACGGGCCGGGCTTCAGTTCCAGCGTTTGCCGTAGGTCGTCGCCCGTCAGCAACGGTTCGGGGTTCAACTCGTCCCTGGACCACTGCGCCAGCAGGCCCTCGCAGAATTCGACGTGGTCGATGCTCTTGCCGCTGGCCAGGGCGTCGGCGCGGTGCAGGGCCAGCAACTCGCGGATGCCCGGATGGTCCAGCGTGGTCTTGAGCTTACTGGGCTTCATATTGCGGGCATCACACAGGAACTGGTGCTTCTCCACCAGCCAGGTGATGCGCTCGCGCTCGGCGTTGGACAACTTCAGGCGCAGGCACAGCTCCTCGGCCATGCGCTTGCCAATGTGCTCGTGATAGTGAAACGTCCAGCGATCCGGGCCGCGGCCGACGCAGCGCGGCTTGCCCACGTCGTGCAGCAGCGTCGCGAAGGCCAGCGGGAAGGACGCTTCCGGGCCGAGCAGTTCCAGCACCTTCATCACGTGATCCCAGAGGTCGCCGGTCGGCGCGCTGGGCGGACCTTGCAGCAAGCCCTTCATCGGCAGTAGTTCCGGCAGGACTGGCTGGACCAGCCCGATGTCGAACAGCAGGTTCAGACCGGCCGCCCGACGCGGGTGCGTCAGCAGCTGGCGCAGCTCATCCGCGATGCGCTCCACGCTGACGGCATGAATCTGCGGAGCCATCGCCTGCATCGCAGCGCGGGTGGCGGGCTCGATCGTCAGGTCGAAGCGGGTGGCCACGCGCACGCCGCGCAGCAGCCGTAGCTTGTCTTCGCTGAAGCGGGCGGCGGGGTCGCCGATGGCGCGCAGCATCCGACCCTGCAAATCCGCCTGGCCGCCGACGTAGTCGATCAGCCGGTTTTCCAGCGGGTCGAAGAACATGCCGTTGATGGTGAAGTCGCGACGCAGGGCGTCTTCCTCGGCGGTGGAATAGACCACCGCATCCGGACGCCGGCCGTCGCTATAGACGCCGTCGTTGCGGAAGGTGGCCACCTCGACTTCCAGGAACACACCCTCCTGGCGCGGACCGATGACCTTGACCACGCCGAAGCTCAGGCCGACCGCGACCGTATGCCGGAAGTGCTTGCGCACCTCTTCCGGGCGAGCGTTGCTGGCAACGTCGTAATCCTTCGGGACCAGACCAAGCAGTTCGTCGCGGACGCAGCCGCCAGCCCAGAGTGCCTGATAGCCGGCGTCGCGCAGGCGGCGCACCACGGAGATGGCAAATTCGCGTTCGGTCACGTTATTGGGTCAGCCAATCGAGCAAGGGGGACGTA
>JAEUIF010000254.1 GCA_016795185.1 Planctomycetia bacterium
GTAGTTCCGCCTTCAGGCGGTCGAGCGACTCGCCGCCTGAAGGCGGAACTACAAACAAATACAACCCTCCTTCCTCGCTTCTCGGAGTCCGCCATGTACATTCCCGCCAAGTACCTGCTGGCCAGTGCCGCCGCCCTGGCCGTGTTCGCTGCAACAGCGGCGGCACAAGACGCCGCGCCGGCCAAGGTGCCGTCCAGTTCGGCCGATGAACCGATGGCCGCCAAGCTATCGCTGGTCAAGGCCGCCGAGTTTCTCGACCTGGCCGGCACCAGCTGGACTTCGGTCAAGAAGTGCGGCACCTGCCACACGAACTATCCCTACCTGATGGCCCGGCCCGCGCTGAAGGAAGGACCGATGACGGGGCACGACGAGGTGCGCGCCTTCTTCGAGAAGCGCATCGAGGGCTGGGACACGGACCTGGGCAAGCCGCGCTTCGACGCCGAGGTGATCGCCACCGCCGCCACCCTGGCTTTCAACGACGCCCAGACCACCGGCAAGCTGCACCCCCTGACCCGCAAGGCCCTGGACCGCATGTGGACCCTGCAGCTGAAGAACGGTTCCTTCGACTGGATCAAGTGCAACTGGCCGCCCCTGGAGCACGACGACTACTACGGCGTGGTCTATGCCGCGGTCGGCGTCGGCTACGCGCCGGAAAATTACGCAACCGGCGCCAGCGCGAAGGAAGGCATGGCCAGGCTGCGGACCTACCTGACTCGGACCGCGCCGCCGAATCTGCACCACAAAGCCTGGCTGCTCTGGGCATCCGTCAAGCACGAGGGCCTGCTGACCAAGGAACGCCGCGAGGAGACCATCAAGGAACTGCTCGCCCTGCAACGGCCCGACGGCGGCTGGAGCCTGCCCTCGCTGGGCTACTGGCAGTCCTTCGACCCCAAGCACGAGATCGACCGCAGCGGCGGCAGCGATGGCTACGGCACCGGCCTGATCGTCTACATACTGCGTCAAGCAGGGCTGCCTGCCGATCATGCCGCCATTCAGAAGGGCGTCAAATGGCTGCAAGGCAACCAGCGCGAATCCGGCCGCTGGTTCACCCGCTCGCTGAACACCGACCGCTACCACTACATCACCAACGCCGGCACCGCCTTCGCCGTGCTGGCCCTGAAATCCTGCGAGTGATGCCCGGTTGCCGCGCGAACTTTCGGCGGCCTTGTTCGTAGTTCCGCCTTCAGGCGGTGGAGGCGCTCGCCGCCTGAAGGCGGAACTACGAACTTGCTGGCCCTGTTGTTTCCGGTACACGCACTCCATCGCGACTCCTCGAACCCGAACATCCGGGGGAAAATTTCATGCTGCGCATCACCTGCTGGGCGGCCGTGCCGGCGCTCGTCCTGGCCGCCTGTTTTCAGGCCGAATCGCCGTCGCCGTGCGACCAGGAAGCGCCGCGCGTCAGCAACCGGCCGAAGGTGCCGGGCAAGCTGCGCCTGCACCTTCGCGAGCGGCGCGAGCTAGCCGGCGGCAAACTTCAAGTGGTCGAACGCACCGTGGACTGGGAAGCCGCCGAGACGGCCATCATCGTCTGCGACATGTGGGACGATCATCATTGCAAGCTGGCGGCCCAGCGCGTCGGCGTCATGGTGCCGCGCATGAACCAGGTGCTGAGTGCCGCCCGCGACCGCGGCGTGATGATTATCCACGCGCCCAGCGACACGATGAACATCTACGCCGGCTCGCCGTATCGCCGGCGCATGGAACAGGCGAAAGCCGCCAAGCCGCCCGTGCCCATCGACCGCCGTTGCGACCGCGACCCGAAGCACGAACCGCCGACGCTGCCGGTGGACCGCGACCTCGACTGCGACGACCCCACGCTCGGCCCGGTGGTGCGCCGGCACACCCGGCAACATGTCGGCCTCGACATCATCGGCTACGACGGCATCAGCGATAGCGGCCAGGAGATCTACAACTTCTGCGAGCAGGAAGGCATCAAGAACGTCGTCCTGATGGGCGTGCACACCAACTGGTGCATCCTGGCCCGGCCGTTCGGCATCCGCCAGATGCTCCGCCTCGGCAAGAACGTGGTCCTGGTCCGCGACCTGACCGACGCCCTCTACGACCCCCGCCAGCCGCCGCACGTCAGCCATGCGCGGGGCACCGAAATCGTGGTCGAACATATCGAGCACCATTTATGTCCGTCGATCCTCAGCGCCGATTTGATGCAGGTCGTGCCTGGCAGCGACGGCCCGCTGCCCGAAAAGCCCGCGGTGCAGCCCAAGCCGGGCGCAGCGGTCGCACCCGCCGCCGACCCGCGCCGCTTGCTCATCGCCGGTGGCGGCATCCTGAGCGGTGGGCCGGACTATCTCTTCCTGCGCTATCTGCTGGAACTGACTGGCAAGCCCGATCCGGTAGTCGTCTGCCTGCCGACCGCGCGCGGCGACAACCTGGAGAACCTCGCCGTCTGGTACGAGATCATGCACACGTTGCCCTGCCGGCCCCGGCATCTGCGGCTCTACGGTCCGACGAAAGACCTGAAGGACTACGAGAAACAACTGCTCGCGGCGGATGTCATCTTCGTGCCCGGCGGCAACACGCTGAACATGCTGGCCACCTGGAAGGCCCAGGGCGTGGACACGATTCTCAAGAAGGCCTGGGAGCGCGGCATCGTGCTGGCGGGCGAAAGCGCTGGCATGGTCTGCTGGTTCGAGCAAGCGGTCACCGATTCGCGCCCCGACCGGCTGACGACGATGGACTGCCTCGGCTGGCTGAAGGGCAGCGGCATCGCCCACTACCGCTACCCCCCGCAACCGCGCCGCCCGCGCTTCCACGAACTGCTGGCCCGCGGCGAGATCAAGGAAGGCATCGCCTGCGACGACGGCGCCGCCCTGCTGTTCGAGGGCGAGCAGCTGGCGAAGTCGCTGAGCATCGCCCCGAACGCGGGGGCCTTTCGCGTGCGGCGCGAGGGCGGTCAGGTGGTGGAGGAGCCATTGCCGGTCGAACTGTTAAAGGCGGCCCGATGATACGAAAACGAACCGCGCTATCCCAATGTCGAACTGGGTTTTGAGAGGAACTGTACGATGCAGCGCACCGCCTCCAGCTTGGCCCTGCTCTTGTTAATCTCGGCCGCCGGCGCGCAAGCCCCCGCCGAGAAACCGCAGGTCATCGACCTCTGGCCCGGCAAGGTGCCGGACGATGTCGGCATTCCCGGCGAGGAGAAGGTCTTCGAGTTGATGGTTCAGGGAAAGCCGTATCAGGTGGGCGGCAAGCCGACGAAGTGGGTCACGAACGTCACCAAGCCGACGCTGACGATCTACCGGCCCGCGAAGGACCGCGACACCGGCGTTTCAATGCTCATCTGCCCCGGCGGCGGCTACCACAACCTCGGCTGGGACGTGGAAGGCGAGGAAGTCGCCGCCTGGCTCAACATGCAGGGCATCACCGGCATCATCCTCAAGTACCGCTGCCCGCGCCGCCCCGGCGACGTGAAGGGCGAACCGCCTAGCGGCCCGCTCAAGGACGCGCAGCGGGCCGTCAGCCTGGTCCGGAGCAAGGCGAAGGACTGGGGCCTCGACCCGCGCAAGCTCGGCATGGTCGGCTTTTCGGCCGGCGGCCACCTGGTCGGCGCAACCGCCACCAACTTCGAGCAGCGCGCCTACGCACCACAGGACGACATCGACAAGGTCAGTTGCCGGCCCGATTTCGGCGTGCTGCTCTACTCGGGCTATTTCAAGACGCCCGACGGCCTGTCGCCGACGGTCCGCCTGCCCGCCGACATTCCGCCACTCTTCATCGTCCACGCCTCCGACGACAAGATCAGCGACGCGGAACACAGCGTCGCGATGTATCTGGCCATGAAGCGCGCCGGCGTGCTGGCGGAACTGCACGTCTACACCACGGGCGGCCACGGCTTCGGCGTCCGCAAGGTCGGCCATCCGTGCGAAACCTGGACCGAACGCTGCCTGGAATGGCTGGGGAAGCAGGGCTTGCTAAAGACGAACGTGGGGAAGTAGTTTATCGCGGTCGATCGTCGCGAAGCTTGAAGGAGGACTGCACTTGGCGTTCTGGAAACCGCAGGGGCCGCGCAAGCGGCGCACTCGGGAACATGTGATTGCCGATCTGAGCGTGAATCACCTCGAGCGCTGCGTCCTTCTCTGCGGCTGGACCGTCCAGCGGACGACGCACGACTACGGTGTGGACCTGATGATGGAGACCTACAACGCGCGTGGAGAGCCTGAGAGCGGGCGGGTGTTGTTTCAGTTGAAGGCCACCGATAAACTCAAGGTCGGGACGCAAGGACGGAGCGTTACAGCCCGTTTGGATGGGCGAGACCTCCGAGCCTGGCGAACCGAACCAATGCCGCTGATCTTGATCGTCTACGATGCTTTGGCTGACCGTGCGTACTGGCTTCACATGCAGCCTTGCTTGGCTGAACAGCAAGTGGCGACGCGCAAGCAACCGGCATCGGTTACCGTACACTTGCCGCGCGATCAGGTGGTCGATGAAGCGGCCATCCGACATTTCGCACGTTTGCGCGATGCCGTGCTGGCACGTATCCAACGGGTGCTTTTCCATGACCAGTAACGTCAAATTCGGTGAGCTGCGCCAATTGTTGCTGGAGTTGGGGTTTCGCGAAGCGGCCAGCACCGAACAGACGGCGTTCCGCCACGCCGTCTCCGATATCCTGTTCGTCTTCCGGCCCTATCGCGCCGGCGACCTGGTCGCGGACTACAACCTGGCCGAAGTACAAGCCATGCTCGACGCACGCGGCCTGATGTCGGCGGAAGCATTCGATAGCCAGTTCCGCAAGACCCCGGCGTAATCGCGCACCGCGCACCGTCAGCAATAGCTGCAAGGAACAACCCCGTGGCAATCATCCGCACGGCTGTGCCGTGGATCGACCGTGTTTCCATGTATTGCTTGAGCATGGTCGTCCTTGCCCTGTTCTGTTCGCCCACTCCGCTGTCCGCTCAGGGACTCGACTACCTCCAGGCCCACTACGTCAAGCGCGAGCATCAAATCCCGATGCGCGACGGCAAAAAACTCTTCACCGCCGTCTACGTGCCCAAGGACCAGGCGCAGAAATACCCGCTGCTGCTCTGGCGCACGCAGTCCGGGTTGCGGCCCTACGGCGAGGACCAGTTCCCGCGCGACCTCGGACCGTCGCCGTTGTTCGCGAAGGCCGGCTACATCTTTGTCCTGCAAGATGTGCGGGGCCGCTGGATGTCCGAGGGGGATTTCGTCAACGTCCGGCCGCATAACCCCGCCAAGAAGACCGCCGCCGACATCGACGAGAGCAGCGATACCTACGACACCATCGCCTGGTTGCTGAAGAACGTCCCGCATCACAACGGCCGGGTCGGGCTCTGGGGCATCTCGTATCGCGGCTTCTATGCCGCTGCCGGCATGATCGACGCTCATCCCGCCGTGCGGGCCGTCTCGCCGCAGGCGCCGATCGTGGACTGGTTCCTGGGCGATGACTGGCACCACAACGGCGCGCTGCTGCTCAACCACGCCTTCAACTACCTGCACACCGTCAGCCGGCCGCGCGCCGCGCCCTACTCGAAGCCGCCCGCCCCGTTCTTCGAGCATACCACCACCGATGGCTACCAGTTCTTCCTCAAGCTTGGCCCGCTGGCCAATGCCAACGCCCGCTATTTCCGCCATGAGCTGCCGTTCTGGAACGAGTTGATGCGGCATGGCAACTACGACGAGTTCTGGAAAGTGCGCAACCTCCGTCCGCACCTCAAGAACATTCGGCCCGCGGTGATGACCGTCGGCGGCTGGTTCGACGCGGAAAACCTCTTCGGTCCGCTGGAGACCTATCGCACCGTGGAGGCCAGCAGTCCGGGCAGCACGAACATTCTGGTGATGGGGCCCTGGCTGCACGGCGGTTGGAGCGCCGGCCAGGGCGCGGGCGAAAGCCTGGGCGACGTGCAGTTCGGCGCGCAGACGGTCGATTTCTTCCGCGAGCAGATCGAGTTGCCCTTCTTCGAGTTTCACCTGAAGGATCGCGGCGCGTTCCAGCACCCGGAAGCCTGGGTGTTCGAGACGGGCAGCAATCAGTGGCGGCGGCACGACGCCTGGCCGCCGCGCGGCGTGCAGCCGCAGCCTTGGTATTTGCGGGAAGAGCAAGCCCTGCGGCGCGAAGCATCCACCAAAGTTGATGCGAAACTCGGCCGCGACGAGTACGTCAGCGACCCGGCGAAACCCGTGCCCTTCCAGGAACGCATCGCGATCTCCATGTCGCCCGAGTACATGACCGCCGACCAGCGTTTCGCCGCGCGCCGGCCGGATGTGCTGGTCTACGCATCGCCGGTGCTGGAGCAGGCTGTTACCGTCGCGGGACCGATTCCGGTCGAACTGCACGTGGCCACTTCCGGCACCGATGCCGACTGGATCGTCAAGCTGATCGACGTTTATCCGGAAGACCACCCCGACCCGAATCCCAACCCCAAGGGCGTGCGCCTGGGCGGCTATCAGCAGCTGGTGCGCGGCGAGGTCATGCGCGGCAAGTTCCGCGG
>JAEUIF010000271.1 GCA_016795185.1 Planctomycetia bacterium
AATGCCCAGGTCGGCCGGCGTCCGGGCCGCCTTCCAGAAGTCCAGGCCGACCGCCGCGCCCGTCAGATCGACGACCGAGCGCATCAACGGCATCGGCACGCCGAACTGTTCGCCGAGCAGCGCCCAGGCGCCCAGGCCGTAGGGTGAATCCTCCGTCAGCCAGCGCGTGTCCAGGCTGCCGGGGGCGCGCAGCTGAGTCAGCATCCGGCTGCCGTTGATCGTTGCCCACAGGTCGCCGCGCGGGCCGAAACCGGCGCGATGGAAGGCTTCATCGACGGGCGCCAGCTCCACGCCCAGCGCTCGGCCCAGCGCCCGGCGTTCGGCATCGATGCCATCGATCAGTCGGCACACCGCCGGCGACACGCCTTCGTCGTAGAAGTAAAACTCGCCGCGTGACTGCTCGATGCGGCCCGCGTTGAGCAACACGCCAGCCGGATGGACCACGGGGTTCATGGCGCCCAGCCCGCAGGCCAGGACGTGGGGAGAGGAAACCAGGCCGGGAAAGTACGGCTCCAACGCCGTGCGGACCTGGAGTGTCTTGTCGGCCGGGAACACGCCCAGCCCCATGCCGCCGACCACGCCCCAGATGTGGGCACCGGTCGGCGACGTCTTGCGACAAACATAGGGCGCGGTGTCCGTCTCGGCCAGGATGACGCCGTCGGCCGCCCCGTGCTCGCGCAAGAGTTTGGCGAATTGCAGGCTGCCCAGCGTGCCCGGCATCAGGACGATGGTCTGCCCGGCGCGCACGTGCGGCGCGCACGCCTCGGCGAAGGCCCGGTGGGCATAGGCCGGCACAATGAGCAGTACCAGGTCGTTTTCCCGCAGGGCCGCAGCCAGATCGCTGGTGACGCACTGCAACCGCGCGACGCCGCGCCCCGCTACACCGTCAAGCGCGATCTGCCGGCTCTCGCGAATCGGCTCGATCATGTGCTGAAAGGCGGGCAGTTCGCCCAGCGTGACCGCGTGCCCCGCCAGCGCCAGGTTGGCGGCAACGGCGAACCCGGTGTTGCCGCCGCCGAGGACCGTGAGGGAAGACATGGTGGTTCCCGCTCAGGTGGGTTGGTGATTTCGTTAGAACAGATTACCTCCGTTGACCGTGGTTCCCAAGCTGGTTTAGGATGAAGTTCATCGCAGGGGTGAATTGCACCTTTGAATTTCGAGGCAGCAATCATGAGAGAGGAAGAATCAGCTGCATTCGAGTCGCTCAAGCGGCGCATTGCCGAGCTTGAAGCAGAGCGCGACACTTACTTGAAGGCCCTGTACGCCTTGATGCGTCAAGACATTGTTTTCGACGAAGAAGAACTACAGGATTTGAAGCAACATGGCATTCCCTTGGAACAGGTGATCGCGGAACTCGAACACCAGAAACTCCAGGCTTGATCCAACAACTCATATCCAGCAATTCCGCCGATTCGGTTGAACCAGCCAAACATTTCTGCCATTTTTGCACCCTTTTTCCCACCCCGCGCAACTATTGTTCAGTGGGGAAAGTTGGAGGGACTGCCGCCGGCGCATGAACCGCGACGAACTGGCCACGCTGGTGCGGACTCATCAGGCCGAGGTCTATCGGTATGTGCGCTATCTCGGCGCGCTCGATTGCGCACGGGCCGAAGACCTCGTGCAAGATACGTTTCTGGCGGCGTTTCGCATTCCGAACGCGCCGCCGGCCGATGACCTGCGCCGGCAGTCCGCCTGGCTGCGCGGCATCGCGCGCAACCTCTTCCTCGCCCATTGCCGCCGGGAACGCAACAGCCCGGTCACCATGGACAGCGATTCCGTCGAACGCGCCGAAACCGTCTGGGCGCGGGAGTTCCTGCGCGACGGCGATGGCTTCGACTACGTGGAAGCCCTGCGTGGCTGTCTGGCCACACTGGCGGACAAGCAACGGCAGTTCCTCGACCTGCGCTACGCCCAGCACAAGTCGCGGCTGGAAATGGCGCAGGCGCTGAAAATGACGCAGGACGGCATCAAGACCGCGCTGCAACGCATTCGCTCCGCATTGCTCGAGTGTATTCAACGCCGTCTCCATGCGGCCGGCCACTGAGACACGATGGACGAACCGCGCGATCGCCTGGTGGACTTGCTGCTCCGCGAGCAACTCGGCGGAGAAACGCCGCCCGACCTCACCGAGCGCATCCTGGCCCGCGCCTTTCCGTCCCGCAGGGCGACCTACTGGCGCGTCGGGGCACTGGCCGCCTCGCTCCTGCTGGTCGTCGGGGCGCTGAGCTGGATCGCCGTTCACGTCCTGAGCACGGACCCGTACCCGCAGCCGAGCGCCACCGGCGGTTTCGAGGTGGTTGGCGGCGGGCCAGTCCAGCGCGGCGCGGTGCTGCGGACGCGGGACCAGGGCGCGCAGCTCGTACTGGGTGGTTACGCGCGCATCGAGCTTTCGCCGCTCACCCTGATCCGCATCGAGGGCGAACCGCATGCCGAGGCCGTGCTGGTCGAAAGCGGTGAGGCGCGCTGTACCGTCGAGCGGCAGGTCGGAGCGTTCAGCGCCCGCACACCCATCGGCACGGCAGCGGTGCTGGGCACGGAATTCACCGTCCGCGTGGTCGAGGAAAAAGGTGCGGGCGGTAAGCCGGAGCGTTGGGTGCTGGTACGCGTCGCCGCTGGCACGGTCGAATTGACGGGCGACTGGGGGGCCGCCCAGCTGACGGCGGGAACCGAAGAGCGCTTCCGCGCGGTCGAAGGGCAAGCCCCGGAACCGCGCGGCGGCACGCTCTTCGGGACGGTGGCCAGCAAAGGCGAAACCTTCATCGAGGTGCGCGGCGACGGCGAGACCGCGCCGCGGCGCTATATGCCCACCTGGATAGGCGGCGCGGGCGGCGGTTTCGACAAGGCCATGCTGGCCGCGATCAACCGCACGCCCGTTGGCAGCAGGGTGAAAGTGGACTGGAAGTTCGAGGAACGCCCGCGGGTGCTGCGGCTCGAACTGGTCGCGCCACCCGGCAACGCGAAATAGTGGTTCTTGGCATTACCCGATTCATTCCGCACGAAAGGAACCCACACCATGACGAGGTCTCTATTCGCCGGCGTGCTGGCTGTCGCGGTGTCGCTGCTCGGTTGCACCGCGGCGGCATCGGCCGCTGACGAGAAGAAAGCCGACCAGAAGGGCGGCAAGGTGGCCGGCGTGGTCACCTCCAAGGGAGAAAACTTCATCGAGGTGAAGGCCGACGGCGAGGAAAAGGCCCGCCGCTACGTCCCCAACTGGGTCGGCGGCGCTCCCGCGCAGGGCGGCGGCCCGGACAAGAAGATGATGGCGGAGATCGGCAAAACGCCCGTCGGCGCGCGCGTCGAACTGACCTGGAAGTTCGAGGAACGGGCGCGCGTCGTCGATATCAAGGTGCTCAAGGCGCCGGAAAAGAAGACCGACCAGTAATCTCGGCAAGTTCCAGCGGGCGAGCGTGGTGACTCTCGCCCGTTTTTCCCCGTGGAGTGCAAGCCATGCGTTGGAGTGCGATGGGTGGGGCCCTGGGGCTGGGACTGGCCGCGCTGGTGCTGAGCGGCGCGGTGGAGGAAGCGCGGGGCCAGAACAAACGCAAGGATGCTCCCGGCTGGCTCAACGACCTGGGGGCGGCGCAGACCGCCGCCCGCCAGTCGGGCAAGCCCATCATGCTGGCGTTCCGGTGAATTCCCTGACTCGACGCACGAGATTTCGACGGGCAGGTTGTCCGTCTCGACCAGATCAAGGACATCGCCGCCGAGTTCGTCCTCTGTCGCGTGGACAAGATCAGTGGCTTTGACCTGAACGTCTTTGAGTTCGATTACGACCTCACCTACTACGTTTTCTTCCTCAGTCCGGACGGGCAGGTGTACGGCCGCTACGGCGGGCGCGACGCCAAGAGCGCGGAAGCTCGCTTGTCCTTGCGGGGCCTGCGTTTCGCCATGCAAAGCGCCCTGGAGACACACCGCAACGCCCCCAAGGCCAACGCCCCCGCGGCGCGGAAGCCGTTGCTGGCCGAGGAATACCCGGCAGCCCGCGCGATGCGCAAGGGTGAGTGCATCCACTGTCATCAGGTGTGGGAGTTCCGTCGCCAGCTGACCAAGAGTAACGGCACTTTCCGCCGCGATGATCTCTGGGTCTATCCGCTGCCGGAAAACGTCGGCCTGACGCTGGACAACGACCAGGGGAACATGGTCCGCGAGGTGAAAGCCGACTCCCCGGCGGCCAGGGCCGGCTTGAAGCCCGGCGACTTGGTGAAACGCCTGAACGGGCTGCCAGTCTTCTCGTTTGGCGATGCGCAGCACGCCCTGCACCGCGCACCGGCCCAGGGACCGATTCCGATCGCCTGGCAGCAGGGTGGTCAGGAACGGTCGGCGAACCTGGAAGTTGCCGCAGGCTGGCGCAAGACCAACGTCACCTGGCGGCCGTCGATGCTCGATATCTTGCCCGCGCTGTCGCTCTACGGCGACGACTTGACCGCCGCCGAGAAGAAAGCCCTCGGCCTCAGCGAAAAGCGGCTGGCCTTTCGTCAGGACAAGACCGTCGGCAAGGAAGCCCAGCGGTTGGGGGTGCAGGCCGACGATATCGTCGTGGGTATCAACAACGAACCCCTGGAAATGACCATGCTCGAGTTCCTCGCCTACATTCGCCGCAATTTCCTGGTCGGTGACAAGATCACCCTCAATGTCTTTCGCAACGGCAAACGACTGGATTTGCCGGGCCAATTGTAGTGTCGTCCCTCGCCTCCCGGCCGCCCCACCGGCCGGGGCCCGTTTCAGCGCAGATCAGGCACGACAGGGTGATCGCTGGGGCAAACCGTGCAGCTGCCATTCCGAGCAAAACGCCTGGCCTGCGGACACCTGAGTTTCGCTCGGAGCCGACAATTATCGCCCAGCCGCAGTGAGAGCAAAAATCTCGCGGAAACCGCCCCGGATTTTTGACAGGGCAAGAACCCCAGCTTAGATTTGGGGGACCGCCGGGGCCGGACAGACCTGCCAAACATCGGAAGCGAGGGGTGGGGTGTTTTTTTTCAACCGATCAAACCCAGTCAAGGCGCGACCCTCTCAACTCACCTCGGCTAGCCCCCAGGGGCAGGGCTGCGTGGAAGCAGTCCCCATTGCCCAAGTGATTGCCCAGGCGCCCGCGAGCCAGCTCGCATCGGGCTGGTTCAACAACATCCCCGTGGCGGATGTCGTGGGCGACGGGCAACAGGCCGCGCCGGTCAATGTCCGGCCCGTGCTGCCCCCCGGCGTGCGCCGGCACGGTTCGGCCAGTCACCTGCGGGCGTTGACGCCGCAGGAAGTCATCCATGTGCTCATCGGCCAGCTGTCCGCCCTCATGGACTCCAAGGACAGCGCCGACTGGACCATCAATCCCGCCTTCCATCCCGAAGTCAACGCCTTCATCGCTCGGCACGCCAGCAACCCGCAATTCGTGAACAAGGCGCGGGCGCTGCAAAAGAACCGCGCGCCTTACTACGCGAAGATGGTGGTGCCCGGCGTCAAGCGTCAAACCATCCTCAACCTCGGCCGCCACACGGCGGTGGCCCCGCCGCGCCGCTGAGCGCGCGCCGCACGCAACATCCCTGGGACGCTCGCGCTACTTCCCATACAATACGGCCTGCCTTGATTCGACTGCTCCAGGGCCGATGAGGAAGCCGATGAGCGCCCCGCAACGCCGCCGCACCGCGCCGTCGAAACCATCCGGCCGCATGCGCAAAGCCGACCGCAAACGGCAGCTGCTGGAACACGCCAAGGAACTGTTCCTCACCCACGGCTGGCAAAACACCACCACCAAGATGATCGCCGAATCGGCCGGCGTGTCCGAACCCGTCCTCTACCGCCATTTCGACACCAAACACGCCCTCTTCCTGGAAGTCCTCGGCGAGATACGCGCGGCGACGGTCAACCGCTGGCAGTCCGAAGCCGCCAAGCTGGCTGACCCGCTCGCCAAGCTGCACGCCATCTGCGACATGTATCTCGGCTCGACGCGCGAACAGGCACGCGAGTTCCGCATCATGCACCGCACCCTGGTGGAGTGCGCCGACGATGTCGACATCAACGCCCTGCTGCGTTCGTTTTACATGGACAGCGAGACACTGCTCGCCGAGGTGATCCGCGAAGGGCAGCAGTCCGGCGTCTTTCGCCGCAACCTCGATCCCCGCGTCGGCGCCTGGGAACTGATTCGCACCGCGCTGGGCCACACCCTGACGCTGCCGCTCGGCATTCCGCTGCACCAGGAAGCGGACTACATTCCGCAGGCCGTCGAGTGCCTCTTGCAGTGCTTGCTGAAGACGGATGTGTAGCCGTTCGGAGTAGCCCCGGAATGATTGCCTGACCGCCGGGCAGTACGTCGGGCTTTCCAGCCCGACACGCAGCACCGGCGATTTGCCGTGTCGTCGAGCGGGGGCGGCCAGCCTCGGGCGCGACGTGTCGGGCTGGAAAGCCCGACGTACTTCAGGCTGCCTGTCGCTGGACTCTGCACTGGTGCGCGGCATCCGATCCGCAACGAACTAATGACTACCGGACCAATCGGAAACCGACGCCGAATCACCAACCCGAAGTGTGAGCGAGGGTAAAACTTCCTCGCTCACGCTTTGGGTTCGTATCGGTTATGTCCGCCAGTCCGTAACCATTCAATTGTTCGAGCCGCCCCATCCGTTTACACTTCCCAGCCCTTGCGGAACGGCGAACGGATGTACTGCTCCGCCTTGGCGTTGCCGCCGGTCTTGAGGTTGGCGTGGTCCCAATCGAATGAACCACCGGCCCGATAGGCGACGTTGCCCAGCAGCACGGTTTCCGTCAGCGGGCCGGTATAGCCGAAATGACAACTGGCCGGCTTGCCGCCCTTGCAAGCGTCGAACCATTCTCGGTGGAAGCCCGGCGACTTGGGCAGGAACGGGTCGGGCAGCTTCGCTTCCTTGAACTTCTCCTCCGGCAGCAAGCGATAGGTGCTGAAGCCGGCCAGCAACATGCCCTCGCTGCCGATGAACAGGTTATTGGCCCCGCCGTCCTTGAGGCCCAGCTTGGCCAGGATCGGCGGTGTGCCGTGATACCAGTGCAATTCGAGCTTGCCGCGCTTGCCTTCCGCCGGAAACTCGAAGCGGGTGGCCATTGACTTCGGCGTCGTCTGCGGATGGACCTCCGGCCCGGAACCCTCGACCTTGGTCGGGTACTTCAGACCGAGGCCCCAGAAGGGAATATCGAGGATATGGCAGCCCCAGTTGCCGGTCTCGCCGGTGCCGAAGTCCCACCAGAAGCGCCACTTGTAGGGTGCGAACTCCGGGCTGTAGGCACGCTCGGCGGCCGGCCCCAGCCAGAGGTCCCATTTCAGGTGTTCGGGGACCGGCGGCTTGTCGGTAGGCACGGCGGGCATACCTCGGCTGCCGCCGACCCAGGCATGACACACGCGCACCTCGCCGATGACGCCGGACTGGAGCAGTTCGGCGACACGGCGCATGTTGTCCATCGCGTGCCGCTGACAGCCCAGCTGCGTGGCGACTTTCTTTTCCGCTGCCAGCTGCGTCAACTTGCGGACTTCCCAGACCGTATGCGCCATCGGCTTTTCGAGATAGACGTGCTTGCCCATCTGCATGGCGGCAAACGCCGGGTGGAAGTGCGTATGGTCCGGGGTGCTGATGACCACACCGTCGATCTTCGACCCCACCTCGTCGTACAGCTTGCGGAAGTCGTAGAACTTCTTGGCCTGGGGGAACCGTTCGTAGGCCTTGCCGGCCCGCTGGTCGTCCACGTCGCACAGCGCCACGATATTCTGAGACGCCGCCGCCCCCAAATTCGCTCCGCCCTGGCCGCCTAGTCCGATCACCGCGAGGTTGAGCTTTTCACTCGGCGCTTGCGCCGCGCTACGGGCCGACTCCGCGCCGAGCCAGTAGCTCGCGCTCAGGGCCGCGGTTTGCCCCAGAAAACGACGCCGATCGATGCGCTGTCGCATGTATTGAACCTTTCCCGGATACGACCTCGAAACCTTGCGAGTAAAGGCTACCAGGCATGACAATTAGGCAGTCCCACCCGTCCAGTCTGCCTGGTGGGAAATCCGAACGCAATAGTTGCCTAAAGTCCCGCTCCCAGGACATAATACTGCATGGATAAACGGAGGTGTTGCATGAAATCGTTCGTGGGCGGTGTTTCGCTGTCCCTGGCCGCGCTGGCCCTGCTGATCCCGACTTCGGTTCGGTCCCAGGCGCCTGCCGACAACGCCGAGCCGCTGACCG
>JAEUIF010000282.1 GCA_016795185.1 Planctomycetia bacterium
GACGTCCCAGTAGTTGACGCTGCCGCCAGGGTTCTCCTTGCGGCGGTCGCGTTCGTCGAACACGATGCCGGGGTCCGACCAGACGGCGCAGGCGAACGGTTCGTGCAGGCAGGAAGCCATCAGCGCCCACTTGCCGCCGAAGGAATGGCCGACGATGCCGATGCGGTCGGGCAGCACGTCGGGCCGCTTCGCCAGCCAGGTCTGCGCGTTGGCCGCCGCGTAGGCCAGCACCGAGAGCGGCTGCACCTGCGCCGGCTTGCCCGCCGGCCCGAGGTACGGCCCGCCCTTGGCCTTGCTGGAGTCTTCGAGGTTAACGCTGGCGTTCGGCTTGCCCAGCGACAGCACCACGAAGCCGCGCTTCGCCAGGTGCCAGCCATAGTCACGCAGCTTGGTCCCCAGGCCGACGCCCGTCTGGGCGTCGTAGTAGACGACCACCACGGCGGGAAACGGTCCCTTGCCTTCGGGGACCAGCAAGAAGGCGTCCATCATCTCCTCGCCCAGCGCGAGGCCCAGGCGCAGTTGCTGCTGCGTGATGTTCTCGCGCCGCGTGGTGTTGACGACCTCCACGCGCGGCTTGTCCAGCAGCGCCGGCCACGGTCCCATGACCTTCGTCCAGTGCGCCAGAATCTCGGCCCGGCGGCGCTGCCAGTCGGCCGCATTCTTGACCGGCGTGCCGTCGGCGAAGCGCAACGGCGAACGGAAGTTGCCGAAATCGTTCCGATACTGTTCCGGCGGCTGGAAGAACGTCGCCAGTTCGCGCGGCGGTTGCGGCCCGGTGGACTTCTCGCCGCCGAGCACTTTCGTCAGCAGTGGCGCGTAAGCATCGGCGAGCCGCTGATAGCCCAGGTCCGTGGCATGGACACCGTCCACGGTGGCTTCACCGTCGTGGCCGTAGAAGCCCTGGTCAGCCAGGTAGTGCAGGTGCGGCACACCATCCGCGATGAGCCGGTCGTAAGCCTTGCGAAACGCGGCCCGGCGTTCGAGCGAACGCTGCTTTACTTCGTCGAGCAGGAACGCATGGCCATAGGTCGGGTCTTCGACCAGCACGATGGGAGTGGTCGGCCGGGCCTTGCGCAGCGTCCGCACCAGCGGTTCGGTGCGGTCAGCCACTTCCTGCGTGCTCATGTTCGACAGGCATTCGATGATGAAGACCGCCGGATCGAGCTCCGCGAGGAGTTGGCCCATTTCGGGGTCCATCTTGCCATTGCCCGAAAAGCCCAGGTTGATGACGGGGCGGTCCAACCGCCGGCCGAGGATGGCGGCATGGGCCATGCCGGGGCGCGACGCGCAGCCGCCCTGGGTGATCGACGTGCCATAGAAAACGATGGGCTGACGTTGCTCGGCCAGTCGCGGTTCGGCCCGCGCCAGGCCGTGGTCCTTGGCGATGCCGATTTCCACCGAGGTGACGCCGTTGTACAGCGGCAGATAGAGCAGGAACTCGCGCTTGCCCGGCGGCAAACCGGCGACCAGTTGCGCCTGTTGATTCGCACCCTTGGCCGTCGGCCGGCCCGCGCCGAGCCAGCGCCACTGGCCATCCTGGCGAACGTAGAGGTCCAGGCCGCTGACGCCGGTGGCCGGCATGTGCGGCATGGCCAGGCTTTCCGAGGTCAGCGTCCAACGCGCCTGAATTGATTTTGCATCCGTCACGAAGCGGACAGCCATGCCGGCGGAATGACGGCTCAGGTTCCAGACGGGAGCGCGTACCACGCCGTCGGCCTTGCCGGGCAAGCGGTCGAAGGGCGACTTCGTCTCCTGCCAGCCCTGCCCCTCGACGCCGAGTTCGCGGACGTCGTACCAGAGCAACGGCAACTTCGGGTCGGCTTTCGCCTTCGCCGGGTCGAGCTCCTCGGCGGCATCGCCCGCGAAGGCGAGGACGAGCATCAATAGCCCACTGCCAATCATCAGTGGTCGCATAACAACCTCCCGTGCAGGCCACGCAGGAAGAACGTCCGCCGGACAGTGTACACACAGATCGGGCGAACCGGCTATGATAAGCCGCAGCGAATCGCACGCGGAGACCATGCCATGAAGCGACTGCTCGCCGTGCTGGGGACCGCCGCCGGGGCTGCCGTGTGCGCCTGGTGGTTGCCGGAAGTCACGAAGCCGACGGTGCCGACCATGACCTCGGAGCAGCAGACCTTCACCCTCACGGCCGAGCAGGCGTCCGGCTTCGCCCGGCTGGCGTTGAAGGGCATTCAGCGCGAATTTCCCTACAAGCCCGACCACGTCATCAACGACGCGCAGGACAATCGCATGCCGCGCGCCATGCACCCGGCGTTCTACGGCTGTTTCGATTGGCATTCCTCCGTGCATGGCCACTGGATGCTGGCGCGACTGCTGCGTTTGTATCCCGACTTGCCCGAAGGACCGCAGATTCGGAAAGTGTTCGCTGAACATCTCACCGAAGCAAATATCCGCACGGAAGCCGCCTATTTCAGCGAGCCGAACCGCCAGTCGTTCGAGCGCATGTACGGCTGGGCCTGGTTTCTGAAGCTGGCCGAAGAGTTGCAAGCCTGGGACGACGCCGAGGCGAAGCAATGGTCGCGCCACTTGCAGCCGTTGGTGGAATTGCTGGTCGCCCGCTATCGCGACTTCTTGCCGAAGCAGACCTATCCGATTCGTACCGGCGTGCATCCGAACACCGCCTTCGGCCTCGCGTTCGCGCTCGACTACGCGCGGAGCGTCGGCAATCAACCGCTGCGCGAAACGCTGGAGGCACGGGCGCGCGACTACTTCGCAAAAGATGCAGACTACCCGGCTGCGTGGGAACCGGGCGGCGAGGATTTCTTCTCGCCGAGCCTGATGGAAGCCGACCTGATGCGCCGCGTGCTGCCCGCCGCTGAGTTCCAGACCTGGCTCGGCCGTTTCCTGCCGGGTCTGGGGAAAGGTGAGCCGAAATCCCTGGTGACGCCCGCCACGGTGTCCGACCGCAGCGACGGCAAGATCGTCCACCTGGACGGGCTCAATCTCAGCCGGGCCTGGTGCATGCGGAGCATCGCGGCAGCGCTGCCGGCGGACGATCCACGGCGCCCGGTCCTGGCGGCAGCGGCGAACCGTCACGCCGCCGCCACGCTGCCGCACATCGCCAGCGGCGACTACGCGGGCGAACACTGGCTCGCCTCGTTCG
>JAEUIF010001420.1 GCA_016795185.1 Planctomycetia bacterium
CGCGCTGGTCATGCGGGCGATCTTCATCGCCGCCGGCATCGCGCTGCTGCACCAGTTCAGCTGGACCATCTACATCTTCGGCGGCTTCCTGATCTATACCGGCGTCAAGCTGATGTTCGAGAAGGACAAGAAGATCGAGCCGGAGAAGAACCGGGTGCTGCGGCTCTTCCGCCGCATGATGCGGACCACGCCGCACTACGTCGAGGACCGCTTCTTCATCCGCGAGAACGGGCAACTGTTCGCCACCCCGCTGTTCGTGGTGCTGATCGTCGTCGAAACCACGGATGTGATCTTCGCCGTCGATTCCATCCCCGCCATCCTGGCCATCACCGACGACGCCTTCATCGTCTACACCTCGAACGTCTTCGCCATCCTCGGCCTGCGGTCGCTCTACTTCGCGCTGGCCGGACTGATGCAACTATTCCACTACCTGCACTACGGCCTGGCGATCATCCTGGTGTTCGTCGGCGGCAAGATGCTCCTGGCCCACACCGAGTACAAGCCGCCGACCGTGGTGACGCTCGCAGTCGTGGCCGGCGTGCTCGGCCTGTCGGTGCTCGCCTCCGTGCTGCTGCCCGCCAAGGTGGACAAGGATACCGAGGACCTGATGCGTGCGACCCTGCCGCCCGGCGACGGACCGATCCTACCCACCGACGGCGACAGCACGGCCACGCCGCCCGCACCCCCCAGCGAGGTCGGCGACCGGCAGGCGTGAACGCCCAGTGAAGCGGGACCACCCCTCCGAGCCAAGAAAAATCGGTTGGGCACGGAGGGTCAAAAACCCCAATGTTTTGCCACTCCGTGCCAAAGTGCTGTTTTTCCCCCGACTGCCCTTGCACCACCGCACCCCGGTTTGGCAGACTCGAAGTTGCGGTACGCTGCAACCACCATGCTCCCGCTGACAGCCCAAGGCTGCGCGTTCTGTACGCAGCGATTTCACGTAATTGCAGCAGGCGGACTGCTTCGCGATCCCGCCGAATTACCGCGCAGGCAGACGAATTACTGAGGTACTTTTCACGGCGAAAAGGCGCAGGAATTACGTACTGGGCACAACGGCTTGCGGCTGGCTCGGTGAGGAAACAAGCGGGGACATGGTCTATTACTGGGCCGATAAGCCGCTGGTTATAGAGAGGAATTACTGATGTTGAGGGTTCAAGAGCTCGTGGGTATGCTGTTTTCCCGAGACTGCGAGGGGTAGTAATTCTGATGACTGTACCGGCGAAATATGGAAACTGATCGGGTGTACTCAAGCTTCTCCTGTCACCGTTTGTTCGATATGCTTTTTGAGTGGCAATCCTCGGTTGCTGGCCATGGGCTGGGGCCGAAAATGCAGGACACCCGGTGGCTAACTGTATTCGCTTGTCATTACGCGAACCTTAGCGTGCCAGTTCTTGTCCTGTGTAGTGCTACACGACTGGAATTCGCGAAGATACGTGATGAAGGAGAAGCATGTGGGTAGAATCTTTTCTGACGCAACGCCTGAGCAAGAACAAGTATTGATAGAAATGAAAAGAAAGGAAGCATATCTCGCTGTCTGCCGACAACCTGTGATGTGGCTAAATGCAGCTGAACGCCACAAACGGGCAGCAGATTATCTCTATGAAATCGCTCATTCAGCAGACGAAAGGGCGTATGCTCGGATCGAAGCAGAGCGTAATTTGAGAGCCGATACAACTGGTTTCAGGTGGATGCAAGGCGATGAGTTGAATGATTTCCTTGATCAAAGATTAATTTCCGAGTACTTCTTGTTAGTTGGATACGCACTCGAGTGTGTCTTCAAAGGGTACCTGCTGGCAACACGGCCGGAACTCATCAAGAATGAAGCAAAGCTCGACAAACATGTAGCGACGCACAATTTGCGCCAACTCTGTGATGATTGCGGCATTTCAGCTTCAATGGAAGAGTCAGAGTTGCTGTCGTACATCTCGATGCAAATAGTTTGGGGCAAGTATACCGGTCCGACAAGGTTGGAGGATATGCCAAGCCCTATCGATACGGATGACCATCGGGCAATGAGGTTATCATTCCTGAAGGGTTCTACATTTCATCAGCGCAGTGTGCAAAGATGTGTTAATGGCTTGTTTGATCGTGCATGGCGAATGTTGGACGCCGAACGTCCGACTCGCAAACATGGTCAGCAACTCTGATCGTCCGTATGGCGCAATCGAATAAGAGTAATAATCACTGTGCGCCTTGGTATTCGTGTGCGCCGGGTGCCATACACACACGCTTTGCGTGGGCATGAGAATCGCTGGCATCAGTCCGTTTGCTGAAAACAGGTTCCTGACACTTTTCTCTTCTTCTTTTTCGCTTCCTTCGCGTTGCCGACCATTGCCCGGAGCGCAGCGGCTTCTTCCGTTGCCCCGTCGGCCCGATTTCCTGTAGTGCCACCTGTCTCGCTCGCTCCATTCCCGCCGGACATGGCCCCCGCCTGCCGACGCATGAACGGCCCCAGAGCCTTGATCTCCGCGCTCCGGTATGGCAGACTCCAGCTGCGCGCAGACGCCCAGATCGGGGGACACGGCAGCCCCTTCGCTGCCCCAACATTCGGCGTGCGATTTTTCGGTTACCACTCCCCCTCAGCCGGCGTCCAAACCGTGGAAGCGATCACCGAGGCCCCCGGAAGCGGCCTACCCTTGGATGACTGCGATGAGCTGCTTCGACGTTGCCAGCACGGGGACCAGCGCGCCCTCACGGACCTGGTCCGTGGCTTCCAGGAGCGCATCTATCGTCTGGCGTTTGGCGTCACCAACGATGCCGCGCTGGCCGAGGAAGCCGCCGCTCAGGCTTTGCTCAAAGTCTGGAACAAGGCCGGGCAATGGTCCGGGCAGTCGCGGGCCTCGACCTGGATTTACCGCTTGGCGCTGCGGACCGTCCTCGACGTGCAGCGCGGGCAGCGCCGCTGGTGGAAACGCTGGTCCGCTCCTGGATTGAGCCTGCTGCGCGACCGGCGGCCCGGACCCGCCGAGCAGGTGCAACGGCAGGATGAACGGGATGAGCAGTCTCGCCGGCTGCACGCCGCCTTGCAGCAACTGACCGACAGTGACCGGGCACTGGTCCACCTGTACTACTTCGAGAGCAAGGGGCTGGCCGAGCTGGAAACGATCCTCGGCACGCCGCGCGAGAACCTGAAGATGCGGCTGGCGCGGGCCAGGCAACGGCTCCGCTCCCTGTTGAAAGACCCCGATGAAGCCGACTGAACCGACTGCCGAATGCGACTGGGCCTTGCGGGAACTCTTCGAGCAGCCCGCCCACCCGTCGCCGCGCTTGCAGGCCCACCTGGACCGTTGCCCGCGCTGCCGGCAAGCCCAGGCGTTCGACCAGCGTCTGGCGGCTCAGCACCCCACGCTGTCGATGCCCGCCAACCTGGAAGTGCGCGTCCGGCAGTTGCAGCGTCGCCGGCAGCGCGTGCAGCGCGCCGCCTGGGGCATGGCCGCAGCGGCTTTGATCGGCACCATCGGCCTGGCGCTCTGGCCGGTTTCGCGCATTCCTTCGGTGGCCTCGCCGACCGGAGTCGCGGTCGCCACGCAACCCGTCGTCGCGGAACCCGCCGACCTCGAGCAACTGCTGGCGGCGGCCTTCGCGCCCGCCCCGGTGGTGGATGTGACTCCGCAGGACCGCCGGGTGCGCGGCGTGGTCAGCAAGACCTTCCTGGGAGGCCGAGAATGAAGCTGCTGCCGTTCATCGTCTTGCTGCTCATCCAGGCCGAACGCTCCACGCCCGCGCCGCTGGGCGAGGAGCAGGTCAAGCAGCTGCGCGCGTTGATGTTCTCCACGCAGACCACCGCCGCCGCCCTGCAAGCCCAGCTCGAAGAGAAGCAGCGCGACCTGGAGCGCGTCTACGCACAGTACGAACTGAATCAGCGCCAGGCGCTGAAGCTGCAAGCCGAGATCATGGAATTGCAAAAGCAGCTGCTGGCCAACCATCACAAGCTGCAAGTGGAGCTGCGCACCATCGTCGGCCAGGAACGCTTCGAGATGCTGCGGGTGCGCATCGGCAACGCGCTGGCTCCCAAGCCGAAAGAAAAAGAGAAGGAACCCGAAGCGCCGCGGAAGTAGAAATCCATTCGGCTCTTGGTTCGTAGTTCCGCCTTCAGGCGGCGAGTCGCTCACCGCCTGAAGGCGGAACTACGAACTTCAAAGCCGCCACGAATTTACCCCAACACGGATAGTAAGCTGTCCCCTCACGCGGAGGTCCGCTCATGGTGCGCGCACTCAGCCTCGTCCTCCTGTTGACCCTCGGCTCTGCCCAGGCCGACGATGCCGTTGAAAAAATCTTCTCCGGCCCGCAACCCGGCGAGAAGCTGACCGGCTTCAAGGTGCAGGGCATGTTCGGGCGCTGGGACGGCAAGGAAGCCGACCCGATCGCCGACGCCAACCAGGCTCCCACGGTCCTGATCTTCGTCCACGAATGGACCCGCCCCATGCTGCAACTGGCGCGCGGCCTGGATACCTACGGCGATAAGTGGGCCGGCAAGGGACTGAAGACCTACTTCGTCAATCTGACAGCGGACAAATCAAAGACCGAGCAGTTCCTGCAAGGGGCCAAGAACTCGCTCAATCTCAAGTGCCCGCAGAGCATCTCGCTCGATGGCCTTGAAGGGCCGGGCAACTACGGCCTGAACCGCAAGATGACCGCCACGGTAGTGATCGCCAAGGGCAACAAGGTGACGGCCAACTTCGCCATCGTGCAGCCCAACGAGACTGATTCGCCGAAGGTGCTCGCCGCCGTCGCCGACCTGCTCGGCGAACCGAAGCCGACCCAGGAGCAGATCAGCGCCGCCACGCAAGGCCCGGCCCGGCCCAATCCCAATGCGAATGCTCCCGACCAGGCCCTGACCAGCCTGATGCGGCAGCTGATCCAGAAGGACAACGACGAGGCCAAGGTGAAGGAAACCGTGGCCGCCATGCTGAAATGGGCCGGCGAGGATGCCGCGAAGAAGAAGCAATTGAAGGAGTATTGCCAGAAAATCGTCGGCCTGGGCTATGGCAACGAACTGGCTCAGCGGGCGCTGAAGCGGCTGGCGGCGGAGTAATGCGGTATTCCGGATGAGCGCGTAGGGTGGGTCGAGCGTACTCGCGAAGCCCCACCAATGGGGGTTGTGGGGGGCGGCGCGGGGGTGGGACTTCGCGCGTCCGCTCGACCCACCCTACGCGCTCATCCGGAAGACCGCATTACTCCGCCGCCAGCCGCTTCAGCGCCCGCTGAGCCAGTTCGTTGCCATAGCCC
>JAEUIF010000334.1 GCA_016795185.1 Planctomycetia bacterium
ACAGAAATAATTGGCCCTGTTCGCACTACCGCACAAGCCTGAAGCGCCAGCGAAGGAAATAGTTTCCTTCGCTGGCGCTTCAGGCTTGTGGAGTATGCACGAACCGGACCAGCTGCAACGGACCCAGCCAGTGCATAGTCCAATGAGGCGTTGCCCGAATAAATGATGGGTGGCACGGCCCTCGGTAATCCGAGGGCGTGCGAATCGCTCCCCACGCCCTCGGAGTACCGAGGGACGTGCCACCCGAGCATTGACTTCCGCAACCGGTCACTTGATTTTGCATTGGGACCGCCAGCTTTCTCTCCGAGGGCTGGCGGTCCTGCCGCGCGCGCACGCTCGCCGCGCCGCCCCCTGGCAATAGGATGAAGCAGAGGCGAATCGCCGGTGTCCGCGTGTCCAGAAACCTCGATCCATGCCAAAACGCACCGACTTCAAAAAAATCCTCATCATCGGCTCGGGACCGATCATCATCGGCCAGGCTTGCGAGTTCGACTATTCCGGCACCCAGGCTTGCAAGGCCCTCCGCGAAGAGGGCTACACCGTGGTGCTGGTCAACTCGAATCCCGCCACCATCATGACCGATCCGGAGACCGCCGACCGGACTTACATCGAGCCCATCACCTGGGAAACCGTCGCCAAGATCATCGAGAAGGAACGCCCCGACGCCCTGCTGCCCACGCTCGGCGGCCAGACCGGCCTGAACACCGCGATGTCGCTGTGGCGGCACGGCGTGCTGGAAAAATTCGGCGTCGAGATGATCGGCGCCAAGCCGGCAGCCATCGAGAAGGCCGAGGACCGCGAGAAGTTCAAGGCGGCGATGATCAAGATCGGCATCGACGTGCCGAAGAGCGGCGTGGCGAAGTCGCTGGCCGAGGCGCAGGAGATTCGCGAGCGCGTCGGCCTGCCCTGCGTGCTCCGGCCCAGCTTCACGCTCGGCGGCACCGGCGGCGGCATCGCCTACAACCGCGAGGAGTTCAACGAACTCATCGCGCGCGGCCTGGACCTGTCGCCGGTCGGCGAGGTGCTGATCGAGGAGTCGGCCATCGGCTGGAAGGAATTTGAACTGGAGGTGATGCGCGACCACGCGGACAACGTGGTCATCGTCTGCTCCATCGAGAACCTCGACCCGATGGGCGTGCATACCGGCGATTCGATCACCGTGGCCCCGATTCAGACGCTGACCGACAAGGAATACCAGCGGATGCGCGACGCCTCGATCGCCATCATCCGCGAGATCGGCGTCGAGACCGGCGGCAGCAACATCCAGTTCGGCGTGCATCCGAAGGACGGCCGGATGGTCGCCATCGAGATGAACCCGCGCGTCTCGCGCTCCAGCGCCCTGGCCTCGAAGGCGACCGGCTTCCCCATCGCCAAGATCGCCGCCAAGCTGGCCGTCGGCTATCGCCTGGACGAACTGCAGAACGACATCACCTCGCCGCGCCACCAAGGCGGCAGCGCGGGGGCGGCGGGTACGTTTCTGTCCGCCTGCTTCGAGCCGACCATCGACTACGTCGTCACCAAGATTCCGCGCTTCAACTTCGAGAAGTTTCCGGACGCCGACCCGACGCTGACCACGCAGATGAAGTCGGTCGGCGAGACGATGGCCATTGGCCGCACGTTCAAGGAATCGCTCCAGAAGGCGCTGCGCGGCCTGGAGACCGGCAACTTCGGTCTGGGCTGCGACCGCTTCGACCGCTGGGGCACACCGCAGCAGCCGACGCTGGACGACATCAACCGCAAGCTGGCGACGCCCAACGCCGAACGCCTCGCCTACGTCCGGTACGCTTTCAAGGCTGGGCTAACCATCGACGATGTCTTCGACCGTACGCGTATCGATCCCTGGTTCCTGAGCCACATTCGGGAAATCGTGGCCTTTGAAGATCGGCTGCGCGCCGTCGGCTCGCTTTACTCCGCCAATGCCGAACTGATGCTGCAAGCGAAGCAGTACGGCTTCTCCGACCGCCAGCTGGCGCACCTCTGGGGCGCGGCCGAGACCGAGGTCCGCCGGGTGCGCAAGGAACTGGGCGTGGTCGCCAGCTACAAGCTAGTCGATACCTGCGCCGCCGAGTTCGAGGCGTTCACGCCATACTACTATTCGACCTACGAAGCGCCGGTCACGACCGACGCGCCGCTGGCGGCTGCGCGAACCGCGGCGCCCGCCTCCGGCGCGCGGCTCAGCGTCGTGGAAGACGAAACCCGGCCGTTGGCCGGCAAAGAGCGGATCATGATCCTGGGCGGCGGCCCTAACCGCATTGGCCAGGGCATCGAGTTCGACTACTGCTGCTGTCAAGCGGCGTTCGCCTTGAAGCAAGCGGGCTTCGAGACCATCATGGTCAACTCGAACCCCGAAACCGTTTCGACCGACTACGACACCTCCGATCACCTTTTCTTCGAGCCGCTCACCGCCGAGGACGTCCTCAACATCTGCGACCGCATGAAGCCCAAGGGGCTGATCGTGCAGTTCGGCGGGCAGACCCCGTTGAACCTGGCGAAAGCGCTGGAAGCCGCCGGTGCGCCGATCATCGGCACCAGCGTGGACAGCATCGATATCGCCGAGGACCGGCAGCGTTTTCAGGACCTGGTCGAGCGCTTGCACCTGAAGCAGCCCGCCAACGGCACCGCGCTGGACGGGCCGCAAGCACTGCGTGTCGCGCGCCGCATCGGCTTCCCCGTCGTGGTGCGGCCGAGCTACGTGCTCGGCGGGCGGGCGATGGAGATCGTCTACGATGAGGCGTCGCTGAACCGCTACATGGAGCGCGCCCTCGACATCTCGCCGGGCAAGCCGATCCTGATCGACAAGTTCCTCGAAGCCGCCATCGAGGTGGATGTCGATTGCCTGGCCGACGGCCACCGGGTGCTGATCGGCGGCGTGATGCAGCACATCGAGGAAGCCGGCATCCATTCGGGCGATTCGGCGTGCGTCATCCCGCCACACAGCCTGCCGGAGCCAATCGTCAACGAAATCAAACGGCAAACACGGGCGATGGCCCTGGAACTGAAGGTCCAGGGATTGATGAACGTCCAGTTCGCCATCCAGGTTAGCAACCGCGCGAAGGCACCCGGCACGGAAGAGAAACTCACCGATTCCGGCTTCTGGAAGCTCGATCTCGGCCAGGTTTACGTGCTGGAAGTGAACCCCCGTGCCAGCCGGACGGTGCCGTTCGTTTCCAAGGCCACCGGCCTGCCGCTGGCCCGGCATGCCTCGCTGGTGATGGCCGGCAAGACGCTGGACGAACTCGGTCTGCACGTCGAACCGCAGCCCACGTACTTCTCGGTCAAGGAAAGCGTCTTCCCGTTCAACAAGTTCCCCGGCGTGGACATCATTCTCGGCCCGGAAATGCGCTCGACCGGCGAAGTGATGGGCATCGACACCACGTTCGCGGCGGCGTTCGCCAAGAGCCAGCTGGCCGCCAACGCCGCGCTGCCGTTGACCGGCACCATCTTCGTCTCGGTGGCTGACCGCGATAAGCTCGAAGTCACGCCAATCGTCAAGTCGCTGGCCGAGCAGGGCTATCGCATCATCTCGACGCGCGGCACGGCCTCGGCCTTGCGAGCGGCGGGCATCCAGGTCGAGGAGGTGCCGAAAATTCAGGAAGGGCGGCCCAACCTGATCGACCACATGAAGAACAAGCAGGTGGCGCTGGTCATCAACACGCCGAGCGGCAAGGGAGCGCGCACCGACGAGGGCAAGATTCGCGCGGCGGCGGTAGCCAACGGCGTGACCTGTATCACCACGCTGTCGGCGGCGCAGGCGGCGGTCGAAGCCTGCAAGGTGTTGCGTGATTGCGAGTTGTCGGTGTGTTCGTTGCAGGAGTGGTTTGCCCGGAAGCCGTCGTGACGGCAGCGCCATTGATGCGGTAGCGCCCTGGCAGTATCCTAAAAATGGCCCACTCGGAAAGCTGCTTGGAGCCGTCGCGATGAATTCGATCAAGCCGTTGCCTGAAGTGCTGACGCTGAAACAAGCAGCGGACTATCTGCAACTGACACAGTCAACGATCCGTCGCATGGCGCGCGAAGGAGTCTTTCCGGGGCGCTGCGTCGGGCAAGAATGGCGATTCTTGAAAGCCGCGCTGGAGGATTGGCTGCGCGGCCGGGACAGCCGAACCGTGCTCCTGCAACAAGCTGGCGCGCTCGCTGATGACGATACGCTGCCGGCGCTCCGCAAAGCAATCTATGCGACCCGTGGCCGCCCGGAAACCGAGGATGGAACCGGTGACTGATGTATCTGCTGGATACCGA
>JAEUIF010000337.1 GCA_016795185.1 Planctomycetia bacterium
AAGCGCGCCCGGTCGTGCGGCACGCCCTGCTGCTTCAGCCAGTCCTCGTAGAGATCGAAGAAGCCGTGCATCCGCACCGTGCGGCCTAGCGGCACGTGGCCGTAGCAGAGCCGCAGTTCCTGCCGCGCGTCGTCCAGGGTCGCGTCCGTGTACAACAGCAGCACCAGCGCGGAGACCAGTCCGGTGCGGTCGACGCCCTGCCGACAGTGAACCAGGATGGGATACTCGCCGTGGTCCAGCGCCCGCAGCAGCAACCGCAGCTCGCTGGTCGGCGGCAACCGGCCTGCCGAGAAGTTCACATCTTCCTGGCTGGCGTCGCAGCGCGCCGTGGCCCGCGATTCGTCCAGATACCAGTCGCAGCCGACGCCCATGCCCCGCAGGTTGATAACGGTGCGAATGCCGTGACGGCGGATGGCCTGCTCCAATTCGGCTTCGGTCAACTGGGCACAGCGGTAGACCTGACCGGGCACCACCGTGCGGAAGTTGTTGCCGAGCGTGATGTGCCACAGCTGGACCCCGAGCGCCGCCAGCAGGCCGGCACAGCAGCCGTACCACGCGGCACGCAGCCAGCCGCGCGGCTGGCATTCAGACGCCGAATTCCCAGGTAAAGCGCTCAAAGCATCGGCTTCATGGAGGTCCGTTCTCCCGTCGGCCGGCCCGCACTGGTACCGGCGGCGAAACTATAGCCGGAAGCGTTCGCTCCGGACCAGAGCGATTTTCGACGGTGAGCCGACCTGGTAACTATGAAGGGTGACGGGCAAGCAGGGCAGTTGGGGGAAGGAAGATTTGGTTCGCGGGTTTGTAGTTCCGCCTTCAGGCGGCGAGTCACTCGACCGCCTGAAGGCGGAACTACGGAACGTAGTGTCTGGTACGTCGGGCTTTCCAGCCCGACCGAAGCGCCCGAATTGACCGGCTGTCAGCCAACTTGGGGCGCTTCGGTCGGGCTGGAAAGCCCGACGTACACCAGGAGTCTACGTCAGTTCGCCGACCTTCAGTCGGACGAACTGCACCACCTTGACGCCCGCGCCTTGCAGCACCGCGCCGACCGACTTGGTGTCGTCCTTGACGAATAGTTGATCGACCAGCACGTTGTCGGCGAACCAGGTGTTCAGCTTGCCTTCGAGAATCTTCTCGACGATGTTGGCCGGCTTGTTGGCGTTCTTCGGGTCGGCCGCCACCTGCGAGCGGGCGATCTCTTTTTCCTTGTCGAGCGTGGCCGACGGCACATCCTCGCGGCGGGCAGCCTGCGGGCTGCGGGCCGTGATGTGCATGCACACGTCACGCAGCAGCTGCGCGTCGGCCGTGTCCTTGCCCTCGACTTGCAGCAGCACGCCGACCGAGCCGTCGTGATGGCAATAGCTGCCGAGCAGCCCTTCGAGCCGCTTGAAGCGGGCCACCTTCATGTTCTCGCGAATCAGGCCGACGAGGTCGGTGATGCGGTCGGCCACGGTCTTCTTCGGGTCGTCGAGGGTCGGCTGCGCCATCAGTTCTTCGACGCTGGCCGGGTTCTTGGCGACGATGTGCCGGGCCAGCTCATCGGCCAGCTTGACGAACTGCTCGGTCTTGGCCACCGGGGCGCTTTCGCAGCGCACCTCGACGACCGCGCCGACCTTCTTGCCTTCATCGATGTAGGCCCCGACGCGGCCTTCCGCGGCTTCGCGGGCGGCCTTGCCGGCGGCGACGTTGCTCAGCTTCTTGCGCAGGAGGTCGATGGCGGCGTCCATGTTGCCCTTGGCTTCGGTCAGGGCCGCCTTGCATTCCATCATCGGCGCGTTGGTGCGGTCGCGCAGCGACTTGACCGCAGCCGCGGAAATCTCACTCATGGGTGTGGGTCCTTCTCCAACGGGTACAGACGAACGGTCGGCGTCGGCCTCCGCCCAACGCGCGGGGCCGACGCCGACCTTCGCTAGTGCATAAACCAAGAACATCTTGCTCCATGGATTATCTCCGGGGTGCCATGCCCACGGCCTTGCGTGGGCATGGGGACTTGGCAACTTCACCATGCCCACGCAAAGCCGTGGGCATGGCACCCGAGTATCCGATGGAGCACGAGGTCTCTTGGCCCTGCGCTAGCGGCTCAACAGGTTACGATTGCACGACGGCCGGCGCGGGTTTCGGGGCGCCCACCGAGCCGGGGGCCGGCGGCGTTGGCGGTGTCCGCGGGCGCAGCTGGTTTTGCTGCTCGGCCGGCAAGGCGGCGCGGCCCTCCAGGCAGGCGTCCGCCAGCCGGGCCAGCACCAGCTCGATCGAGCGAATGCTGTCGTCGTTGCCCGGAATCGGCAGATCGACCACGTCCGGATCGCTGTCGGTGTCGATCAGGGCCAGCGTGGTCACGCCCATGCGCTGCGCTTCCTTCACGGCAATGTGCTCGCGGTGCGGGTCGATGACGACCAGCGCGTCCGGCAGCCGGGTCATGTCGCGAATGCCCAGCAGGTTGCGGCGAATCTTCGACAGTTCGCGATTGAGCTGCGCCACCATCTTCTTGCTGTACGTGTGGATCGGCGCGTTCTTCGGCGACTTGCTCAGGTCGAACTTGCCCGAGTCGTTCAGCATGCCGCGCATGTAAGCGCCCATGTCGTGCTTGTCCGCCTTCTCGCCCAAAGGCAGCCAGAGTTGTTCCAGTTCCTGCAAGCGCTTGAGGCGGTCGCGGATGGTGCGGTAGTTGGTCAGCGTGCCGCCCAGCCAGCGTTCGTTGACGAACGGCATGCCGCAGCGGGCGGCCTCGCGCTCGACGGCGTCCTTCGCTTGCCGCTTGGTGCCGACGAAGAGGATCAAATTCCCCTTGGCCACGCTCTGCGACAGGAAGCGATGGGCGCGGAGCAGGCCGCGCACGGTCTCCCGCAGGTCGATGATGTGAATCAGGTTGCGCTTGCCGT
>JAEUIF010000377.1 GCA_016795185.1 Planctomycetia bacterium
AAGCGCGCCCAGTGGATCGACAAGTACCTGGCCAGCCCGGAGTTCGCCGCGAACCGCGCCGGCATCTGGACCAACTGGCTGCTGCCGCGCGGCGTCGGCTCGCCGCTGCAACGCCAGCAACTCAACCTCTGGCTGGAGGAGACCGGCAGCAAGCTCAACTATCAGCAGATGGTCGAGCAGCTGATCGCCGCCACCGGCAAGACCAACGACGTCGGCTCGGTCAACTTCCTCCTCGGCAACCTGGGCATGGCGACCCCCGCCGACAAGCAGGCCGAAGAGGGCTACTTCGACATGGTGCCCGCCACCAGCCGCATCCTGCGCCTGTTCCTGGGCTACCGCCTGAGCGGCGACACGCTGCCCGATCATCCGTCGCACCCGGACTTCAAGCCCGAGCAGTTCTGGGGCGTCAATGCGTTTCTCCGGCAGACGCAGCGCTACGGGGCGACCACCGTCCTGGAACTGAAGGACAATCCGAGCGTCAACTCCAAGGGCGAGGTCGCCTTCCAGGACAAGGACGGCAAGAAGCAGACCACCGCGGCGGTCTTCCTCGACGGCCGCAAGCTGCCCGCCGACGGCAAGAAGACCCGCCGCCAGGTGCTGGCCGAGTACGTCACCAGCCATCCGAACTTCACGAAGGCGTATGCCAACCGCATGTGGGGCCACTTCTTCGGCCGCGGGTTGAACGAACGGCCCGCCGTGGACGATTTCGGCAGCCATAACAAGGTCGTGCATCCGGAACTGCTCGACCGGCTGGCCGCCGATCTGGCCGCCGCCAAGTACAATCCCCGGCCGATCGTGCGGGCCATGTGCAACAGCGACGTTTATCAACTCAAGAGCGTGACCAACGCCACCAACGCCAAGGACGACCAGGAAGTCTACTTCAGCCGCATGCCGCTCAAGCTGCTGACGCCCGAACAGGTGACGGCATCGGCACTGACCCTGCTCCAGCCGGGGAAGAAGGCGGACGTGGCGCCGCTGCCCAAGCTGGCGGGCGCGGCGGAAGGCCACATCACCCGCCGGCTGACGGGCGGCGCCTGGGAAGACCTGCCGGTACAGGACCGCATCATCATCAACGTCTCGCTGCTGAACCTGCGCGACCTCAACGATGCCATCCTCACGTCGGCGGACGGCCCGGTGGCCCGCGCCGTCGCCCTGAAGGAGCCGGGCAAGGTAGTCGAGGAAATGTACCTGATCGGCCTGAACCGCCGGCCGACCGAAAAGGAAACGGCCCAGCTGAAGACCCTGATCGACAAGGAAACCAAGGACTTGACCAACGTCTGGCAAGACCTGTTCTGGGCGCTCATCAATAGCAGCGAGTTCATCCTGAATCACTAAGGAGTGCTGGACCAAACCGAAACCGAGATGGATCACTAACCCGAAGCGTCAGCGAGGGGGGACTTCCTGGCTGACGCTTCGGGTTAGTATCGGTTTGGTCCGCCCGTCCTGAAGCCGATCGCACCTGATCGCGGACGGCGGCAACTGGCACAGGCAGCCTCGCCGGAAGTTGGTCCAACACTTCGCCCGTTCGGTGGGATTGGCACACCTTGCCACAGCGCGATGCACTTCGGAAAATACCGTCACCGTCATGCGTATCGCGTACATCACCGCCGGGGCCGCAGGCATGTACTGCGGCTCCTGCATGCACGACAACACGCTGGCCGCCGCCCTCATCGCCCAGGGCCACGACGCCCTGCTCATCCCCACCTACACGCCGATTCGCACCGACGAAGCCGACGTCAGCCAGGGGCGCGTCTTCTTCGGCGGCATCAACGTCTACTTGCAGCAAAAGTCATCGCTCTTCCGCCATACGCCCTGGAGCCTGGACCGCCTGCTCGACGCCCGCTGGCTGCTCAACTGGGTGTCGCGCTTCGCCGTCCAGACCGAAGCGCAGCAACTGGCCCAGCTGACCGTGTCGATGCTCAAGGGCGAGCACGGCTACCAGCGCAAGGAGGTCGAGAAGCTGGCGCGCTGGCTGGCCGAGGACATCCGGCCCGATGTGATTCACCTGTCGAACGTCATCATTTCCGGCCTGGTCCACGAGGTCAAACGCCGCTGGCGCGGGCCGGTCCTCGGTGAATTGCAGGGCGACGACATCTTTCTGGACTCGCTGCCCGAACCGTACAAAACGGAAGCCATGCGGCTGGTGCGCGAGCATTGTCGCGAGCTGGACGGCTTCGTGACCACCAGCGGCTACTACGCCGACTTCATGGCGGGCTATCTCGACATCCCACGCGAGAAGCTGCACGTCGTCCCGCTGGGGCTGAACCTCCAGGGGCACGGCGCACCGCCCGCGCCGCGCGACGCCGGCCCCGGCACCATCGGCTACTTCGCGCGCATCTGCCCGGAAAAAGGGTTTCACGTCCTGGTCGATGCCTTCTGCCGGCTGCGACAGCAACCCGATTGTCCGAAGTATCGCCTGCGCGTCTCCGGCTGGCTTGGCGAGCACAACCGCGGGTACTTCGATGAACAGGTCAACAAGCTGACCACTTGTGGTTTAGCAGGTGACTTTGAACACCTCGAAGCGCCCGACCACGCGAGCAAGGTGCGCTTTCTGCAAAGCGTGGATGTGCTCTCGGTGCCGACGGTCTACCGCGAACCGAAGGGCCTGTACGTCCTGGAAGCCTGGGCCAACGGCGTGCCGGTGGTGCAACCGCGCCACGGTTCGTTCCCCGAACTGCTCGAAGCCACCGGCGGCGGCCTGCTGGTCAACCCGGAAGACCCCGAAGACCTGGCGCGCGGCCTGCGCGAGATGCTGCAAGACGCCGCGAAACGCCAGGCACTGGGACTACAGGCTCAGGCCGCGGTCCAGCAGCGCTTCACGGCGGACCTCATGGCCCGCAACACGGTGGACGTCTATCGCCGCTACGTCAAGTAGCGCGCCCTTTCTTCCCAAGCCGGCCCCTCGGGGGCCGCATAAGATGACCACCATGACCACTCCCTTCCGCACCCGCCGGCGCGTCGAGTTCGTCGATACCGACACCGCCGGCATCGTTCACTTTTCCAACTTCTTCCGCTACATGGAAGCGGCGGAGGTGGACTTCCTGCAATCGCTGGGGCTGTCCGTGTCGATGCAGACCGCCGACGGCCGGTGGATCGGCTTCCCGCGCGTCTCGGCCACTTGTGACTACATCAAACCCGCGAAGTTTCTCGATATCGTCGAGGTCGTCGTCAAGGTCGAGAAGATCGGCGGCAAGTCAGTGACCTACGAGTTCGACTTCGAGAAGCAGGGCGAGTTGATCGCGCGCGGCCGGATCACCGCCGTTTGCTGCATGACCACGCCGGACCACAAGCTGGAATCCCTGGAGATTCCCGCCGACATTCGCCGCAAGCTGCAAGGGGAGTGAGAATTTCAGCTCCCCTCGCCCGCAAGGGGCGAGGGGTGTATGGTTGCAAGTGACGGCCCGCCGTCCGTACAATGAAGCACGCATCGCGCCAACGGACACCGTGGAGGAGCTTCCCGTGAGCACTGACAGCGAAACCATCGTGACGACGAAACCGAAGACACGGGAAACCCAGCAGACCCGGCAGATTCCACCGTACAACGTCATCCTGGAGAACGACGACCATCACTCGTTCGAGTTCGTCATCGGCGTGCTGCAAAAGGCGCTGGGTTACAAGCTGGAGCGCGCCGTGGAACTGACGATGCAGGCCCACCAGTCTGGCCGCTCCATCGTCTGGACCGGGCCGAAGGAAGTGGCCGAGCTGAAGTGCGAGCAGGTGCGGACCTTCCACGAAATCCGCGAACCGGGCGGCAAGAACCTCGGGCCGCTCGGCTGCACCATCGAGCCGGCTCCTGGCGGCTAATCCCCACACGCAGTCACGTAGCGCACTTGGCGAGCGGCGGGCGTAAGCCCGCTGTTGTTACAGCCAGCCACCGACGCCATAAACAGCGGGCTTACGCCCGCCG
>JAEUIF010000384.1 GCA_016795185.1 Planctomycetia bacterium
CGCGGGTGGGCGGGGGGGGGTGGGCGGGCCCGCCAAGTCGTTGCACAGTCCGCCCCCTAACCCCAACCCCTCTCCCGCCAGGGGAGAGGGGCAATGCCGAATACAACCCGCATTCATGGAGAACCCCGCGATGTACCGCAGCCTCCTGACCCTGGGCCTGCTGGCCTTCGTGCCCGCGCTGGTGCTGACCCAGGAAGAGAAGCCCAATCCCAACAAGCCGCTCGACTTCGTCAAGCTCGACCGCAAGGACCCGATGGTCTACGAGAAGGACGTCGAGCCGATCCTGGTCAAGAAGTGCCTGGTCTGCCATAGCGGGCCGGTGAAGGAAGCCAAGCTCGACTTGGCCACCTACGAAGCCCTGATGAAGGGCGGCAAGCGCGGCAAGTCGGTCATCCCCGGCAAGGGCGAGGAGAGCCTCATCATCAAGCTGTGCAGCCGCAACGCCAAGCCGCACATGCCGCCCAAGAGCGAGGAACCGCTGTCGGCCAAGGAACTGACCATCATCAAGGTCTGGATCGACGAGGGGGCCAAGGCGCCGAGCGGCATCCGCGAGAAGCCGAAGGCCATCGTCGGCGCGCCGCCGGCGCAGGTCACGCCGGTGCGCGCGGTGGCCATCACCCCGGACAAGAACCAGGTGGCGGCCGGCCGCGGCAACCAGATTCATCTGTTCGAGGCCAACTCGGGCAACCACGTCAAGGCGCTGATCGATCCCGGCCTGACGACGCCCGACAAGAAGCCGGTGCAGGCCGCCCACCTGTCGCTGGTCGAATCGCTGGCTTTCTCGCCGGACGGCAAGCTGCTCGTCAGCGGCGGCTACCAGGAAGCCATTATCTGGGACCTGGGGAGCGGTGCGATCAAGCAGAAGCTGACGGGCTTCGCCGACCGCGTCGTCACCATCGTCTTCTCACCGGACGGCAAGTTGATCGCCACCGGCGGCGGCGCGCCCACGGAAGACGGGGAGATCAAGGTCTTCGAGGTCGAGACCGGCAAGCTGGTGGTGGACATCAAGAACGGCCACAGCGACACCGTCTACGGCGCCTGCTTCAGCCCGGACGGCACCAAGCTGGCCACCTGCGGCGCGGACAAATTCGTCAAGGTCTTTGAGCTGCCCAGCGGCAAGTTCATCAAGTCGTTCGAGGGCCACACGCACCACGTCATGGACGTGGGCTGGAAGTCGGACGGCAAGCTGCTGGCCAGCGGCGGCGCGGAACTCCCGACGGCGACCGCGCCGAGCAAGGGCGTCATCAAGGTCTGGGACTTTGAGAAGGGCGAGCAGGTCCGCACCATCAACACGCCGACCAAGCCGGTCAGCCGGCTGCGCTTCCTGGGCAAGACCTCGGTGATCGTGGTCTCCATCGGCGACGGTTCGGCCGCCCGCTTCAACGTCGATAACGGCGGCGCGCAGGGCAACCTGGCCGGCGCGGCCAGCGACTACCTGCACGCGCTCGACGCCAGCCCCGACGGCACTCTGATCGCGGCCGGCGGCGAGGAAGGCGTGGTCCGCGTCTACAACGGCGCGAACGGCCAGCTGGTCAAGACGCTGACGCCGCCCGGCGTGGAGCAGCCGAAGAAGTAGACGATTCCCGTTCGTAGTTCCGCCTTCAGGCGGCGAGTCGCTCGCCGCCTGAAGGCGGAACTACGAACTTCAAAAAGCCACACGGCCCGCCAGCCGCGTGGCTTTTTCCACTTACACAACCGCTGAGTGATTCCCGGCAATCCGCTGGGTTTGCGCGCCGCGGCGCGGTAGCATCGAACTCCTTCCTCCTCTCCTTCCCGCGTAGGAGCCTGCACCATGCCGCGCCAGTTTTGGTTTTCCTGCATCGGCGTCCTGGGCCTCTGGGCCGGGTTCGCCAGCGCCGCTGATGACGTCACTGTCCTCAAGGCCGATCCGAACGGTGTGCCGCCGCGGCGCATGCTGTCCGAGTTCAATACGCAGCAAGCGAAAGCCGCCTTCGACGCCCGGCGGCAGACCATCGCGGGTATTCAAACCGGCGACGCCCTGAAGAAACGGCAGGACGAACTGCGGGCGAAGTTCATCCAGGCGCTGGGCGGCTTCCCCGAAAAAACGCCGTTGAACGCCCAGGTGGTGGGCGTCTCGAAACAGGACGGCTTCCGCGTCGAGCGCGTCATCTACGAAAGCCGGCCGAATCATCACGTCACGGCCAACCTGTATCTGCCCGAAGGCAAGGGACCGTTTGCCGCCGTGCTGGTGCCGTGCGGCCATACGTCCAACGGCAAGATCGGCTACCAGCGGCACTGCGTCCTGCTGGCAAAGAACGGCATCGCGGCGATGAGTTTCGATCCCATCGGCCAGGGCGAACGCTACCAGTTGCTCGACCCGCCGGGTAAGCCGTTCACCAACAGCACCAACGAGCATACCCTGGTGGGCATCGGTGCCATGCTGGTCGGGCAATGCACCGCCAGCTACCGCGTCTGGGACGGCATCCGCAGCATCGATTACCTGTGCAGCCGGCCGGAAATCGACGCCAAGAAGATCGGCGTCACGGGCAGTTCCGGCGGCGGCACCATGACTTCGTACCTGATGTCCCTGGATGACCGCGTGGCGGCGGCAGCGCCTTCGTGCTATATCACATCGCTGGAACGGCTGTTCGCCACGCTCGGCCCGCAGGACGGCGAGCAGAACATTCCGGGGCAGGTCGCTTTCGGCATGGAGCACGCGGACTACGTGACCATGCGCGCCCCACGGCCGACGCTGATCCTGGCGGCCACGCAGGACTTCTTCGACATTCAGGGCACCTGGACCAGCTTCCGCGAGGCGAAGCAACTTTTCGGCATCGCGGGCTACGGCGAGCGCGTCGATCTCTTCGAGTACAACACCAAGCACGCTTACCCCAAGCAGCAGCGTGAAGCCATGCTGCGCTTCATGCGCCGCTGGCTGCTGGGCATTGACGAACCCGTGACCGAGGGCGAACTGCCCACGCTCAAGGACGAGGAACTGCGCTGCACGCGCACCGGCCAGGTGCTGGAAGACCTGAAGGGCCGCAGCGCGTTCGACTACACCGCCGAGCGCGACCGGCAGCTGGCGGGACAACGTGCCAAGTTTTTCGCCAGCAACAAGCCTGACGATGTGCTGAAGGAAGTGCGGCGGCTCGTGGGCCTGCCCGGCTCGATCAAGCCGGCCGCGGTGAAGGACAAGAGCGCGGGCACCCTGGGCACGACCGCACTGGACAAGATGCTGGTGGAGACGGAAGCGGGCATCTCGGTGCCGGTGCTATCATTCAAGCCGATGCAGGTGACGGGCATGGAACCCGTGGTCGTCGTCGTCCACGAGCAGGGCAAGGCCGCCGACGCCGCCCTGCTGGAAGGACTGGTGAAGGCTGGCAACCGCGTCGTGTCGCTCGACCTGCGCGGCCTGGGCGAAACCGCTCCCGCGCCGCTGCCCAACCGGGCGACCTTCTTCGGCCACGACTACCGCGACGCCTTCATCGGCATCCACCTCAACCGGCCGCTGCTGGGCCAGCGGCTCTACGACCTGCTCTCGGTGATCGAGGCGTTAGCGCAGCACCCGGCGACCGCGAAGGCCGAGTTCCGCCTGATCGGTGTCGGCCTGTGCGGCCCGCTCGCGCTGCATGCCGCCGCGCTGGACAATCGCATCAAGCACGTGACCATCGACCGGGGCCTGGTCTCCTGGTCGGCGGTGGCCCGTACGCCGACGACCTACGGCCAGCTGACGAACGTGGTGCCCGGCGTACTGCAAACCTACGACCTGCCCGACCTGGCGGGGTTGATCGCGCCGCGCACCCTGGTCATCAAGAACGCGCTGGACGCCCAGCAGAAGCCGCTGAAGCAGGCAGCGCTGGAAGAAGCCTACACGGCATGCAAGGAAGCGTTTGCCCGCCAGAAGGCGGAGAAGCAGCTGACGCTGCAAGGGGAACAGTGAGTGGTTTTGCTTTGAGTTCGTAATTCCGCCTTCCGGCGGCGAGACG
>JAEUIF010000386.1 GCA_016795185.1 Planctomycetia bacterium
CTGGCACAGCGAATCCATAGCGGCCCCTCGCCGCTGCGCCTGCTCCGTGCTGCTGCCTCGACCACCCGCGCTCGAACTTCCCGCCACCTTCGCCGTCCACCCAGTATCGGCGCTGGGGACGCGGTTGGCCGGACGGACACGCCGGATCGCCGGCAACTTGGCCCGCTTCAGGATCGGCCGGAACGACCGGCGTAGGACGTTGGATTTGCGGAGCCAGCCGCCCTCGGTGTCGCAGAAGACCGTCCCGTCCGCCTGGTAGACGCCGGCGGCCAGCGCCGCCTTGCGATGCTCGGTCAGGGCGTCCATCGTGAACCGGCTCAGCGGCAAGCGCCGCCGGGATTTTTTTGTCTTCAGTTCTTTCAGTGACAGCCGGCCCTTGTACTCTTCCAGTTCGCGGACCAGCTGCACGGCGTCGCCCTTCCAGTCGGTGTCCTGCCACTTCAGCCCGAACGCTTCGCCCTCCCGCGCGCCGCTGTCGAGCAGGAAGACGTAGAGCGCGTGCAGCCTGTCTTTCTTGCTCTCCTCCAGGAACACCTGCACCTGGTCGGGGCCGAGCACCTGCATTTCCTTCGGCGTGTGCTTCGGTTTCTTCACGTCGCGGGCGACGTTGTGCGGCAGCAGGCCCAGGTCCACCGCGTTCTGGAGCGCAACCCCCAGCGTCGTGCCCGCCTTCTTCCGCATCGCGGCCGACACGCCGGCGCGCGACAGATCGGCGTACAGGTTCTGGACGTGCAGCGCCGTCAGCCGCGACAGCCGCACGCCTCCCAGGTGGGGAAGCAGGTACAGCTTGCAGTGCTGGTCATAGCAGAGGTGCGTGTGGTTGGCGACGGTCGGTTTGATGACAGCAAGCCAGGAACGCAGATGCTGACCCACGGTCAGCTTACCGACTTCGGGCAACTGTCCATCGGCGGCGTTATTCTGCAAGTCGCGCAGCTTCTCCTGGACTTCCCTCTTGCTCTCGCCGTAGACGACGCGGCGCTTGCGCTTACCGACATCGTCATAGCCGAGGCTGATCGACGCCGTCCATACGCCATCTGCCCGTTGGTAGATGCTGCCTTCGCTTCGACCGCGGCGCTTGCGTTGCATGATGTGCCTCCGCAACCTGAGGATCGAGCTAAGAGATAGCGAGCGTCGCAGGGCACTACCCAAGGCCTGCAACAGAAAAGTTCTGGATCAACCCGGCACCATCTGGTGCCTGATGTTGCTGACATGGCATCCGGTCCATGGACACTCCACCATTATAGACCAGTGCACGCGGCCAGACGGTACGGTTGGCCGGCCGCGCCGCTTTACTTCGCTGGCGATCCGGACTAGACTTGGGCGTTTTGCAACCCAGTCTGTCTGGTTCGAGAGCAATCGCCATGAAAAGCGCCCGCAATCGGGAGAGTATTCTCAGAACCCAGCGCATCAAGACGGTATGCCGGGGCTTTGAGCAGGACTGGCAGTCCGAGGCGCAGCCTCGCATCGAGGACTACCTCGGCAGTGCCGCTGGCCAGGACCGCGCTGAATTGCTCGCTGCCTTGCTGAGCCTCGAAGTTCGCTTGCTGGCCCAGCAAGGCAGCGCTGCCACCGCCGAAGCCTACCAGTCGCGTTTTCCCCACGACAGCGACCTGGTCGCCGAGGTGTTCGCCGAGGCCGCCGCGGCGAGCGCGGGCGGCCTGACCTATTCCTTGAACGACTCCCCGCTTCCCTCACCCACCCAACCGTATCTCGGCGAGTCCCTCGAAACCCTCGATCCGCCCAGCGTCGCCGATCGGGAATCCACGCTCCGCGCGGCCACCGGCTCGCGCGACACCTCCATTTCTCGCCAGCCCGGCGCGCCGCCCAGCGATCTACTCGAAACCCAGGACGCGCCGTCGGCCCGTGAACCGGGACTGCAGATCGGCCGCTTCCAGATTCTCCAACTGCTCGGCCAGGGCGCCTTCGGCAAGGTCTACCGCGCCCACGACCCGCAACTGGCCCGCGAGGTGGCGATCAAGGTCCCGGTGCGGGAGACGTTGCAGACCGAGGCCGAAGTGCAGCGCTTCCTGGGCGAAGCCCGCGCGGCGGCCACCATCCGCCACCCGAACATCTGTCCGGTCTACGAGGTTGGCCAGGACGGCAACCAGTACTTCATCGTCCTGGCCTTCGTCGAGGGCAAGTCGCTGGCCGCCGTGCTCGACGAGCGGGCTGGATTATTGCCGATCCGGGAAGCGGTGCAGATCGTGCGGACGCTGGCGGCGGCCATGGCCGTGGCGCACGGCAAGGGCATCGTCCATCGCGACCTGAAGCCGGCCAACGTCATGTTCGACCGCGACAGCGGCGAGGCGGTCATCATGGATTTCGGCCTGGCGCGGCGGCGCGAGCCGGGCGACGCGGGCCAGACGCAGGAAGGTATGATCCTGGGCACACCGGCCTACATGCCGCCCGAGCAGGCCAGCGGCAAGGTCGAGGCGGTGGGGCCGCATTCGGACATTTACAGCTTGGGCGTGATTCTGTACGAACTGCTGTGCGGTCAACGGCCCTTCACCGGGACGCCGTTCGAGATTCTGGGCAAGGTGCAGTACGTCGTCCCGCCGCCGCCGTCGAAGCACCGCAAGGCGCTGGACCCGCGCCTGGAGTCGATCTGCCTGAAGGCGATGGCCAAGGAACCGGCGCGGCGGTTCAGTTCGATGAAGTCCTTCGCGGACACGCTGGGCCAGTACCTGGAGTTGGCTTCGACCGAGGTGGCGGTCCAGCCAGAGGCGGCAGCGAGCGAAACGGCGGAAGTCGAAACGACGCGAGCCAGGAAGCGCCCGCCACCTTGGCAATGGCTGGCCGGCGCTGGCGTGCTGGCTGCCCTGCTCGTCCTTGGGATCATCTATTTCGTCCGGACGCCAAGCACGGCGTTGATTAGCGGCATCGATGGCGGAACTACATCCACACAACCGGACCTGCGGGTCGCCAAAGGGGATACGTCGTTGAAGGGTGAGCCGCCGGCGAAGAATGAGCCGGGAAAGGCCGCCCCGTCGGCTGCTGAAGGCTGGGTTCAGCTCTTCAACGGCAGGGACCTGACTGGCTGGAAGACGCATCCCAACCAACCCGGCAATTGGCGTGTGGAGAACTTCGCCTTGGTCGGTCGCGGCCCGAAACAGAGCCACCTTTACAGCGAGCGCGGCGACTACGAGGACTTTCACTTTCGAGTATCCGCGAAAATCAATAGTGGAGGCAACAGCGGCCAGCAGTTCCGCAAGGAATTCAACGGTGATAACACCCGCGGCTATGAAGCGCAGATTGACAACAGCAAACATCCGGCAAAGACGGGTAGTCTGTATCTGGGGACTGGAACGGGCAGACCGGAGGTGGCTGTATGGAATACTCTGGTTCCAGTGGATACCTGGTTCACTCAGGAGGTCATTGCCCAAGGAAATCGCATCATCATCAAGGTAAACGATGTAACGACGGTGGATTTCGTGGATCAGAACAACACCTGGAAGCGCGGTCATTTCGCGCTACAGGTATGGGATCCGCCCACCGTCGTCCATTTTCGCAAGATCGAGGTGAAGGAACTGAAGGCCAGCCAGACAGCCACGCCGCCGCCCGCCGAACCGGCCTGGGTACAACTTTTCAACGGCAAGGACCTGACCGGCTGGAAACCGAACCCCGGCAGCAGCGCGCATTGGTCGATCCAAAATGGGCGTCTGGTGGGCAATGGCCCGCTGGGCTACCTGTTCAGCGAGCGCGGCGATTATGAGAATTTCCACTTCCGCGTCGAAGCGGCGATCAATGATCGCGGCAATAGCGGTCAGTTCTTCCGCACGCAATTCCCAGCCGCGCCGCTCAGTCCCAATGAGTTTCTCAAGGGTTATGAAGCGCAGATCAACGCCACGCACAGCGACCCGCAGAGGACAGGCAGTCTGCACAGCATCGCACCCGTCATGGAGGCTCTGCACAAGCCGGATGAATGGTTTACTCAGGAAGTGATCGCCGAAGGCCAACGTCTCCGCGTGCTGGTGAACGGCAAGCAGGTGGTGGATACGACCCAGACTCGGTACACCAAAGGTCATTTTGCCCTACAACAGGTCGGGCCGAAATCCGTCGTGCAGTTTCGCAAGGTCGAGGTGAAAGAACTGAAGTAGGCTCCCGCCTGTGAACCCGATGCCGAGCGAAGGCCCGCTGGAATTGCAAAAGCACCGCAGCGCTGCGTGGTTCAAGAACATATACATCAGGGAACTGGAATAAGAAGAATTCGTCCGCTGTACGACTCGTGACAGCGCTATCGAGCAGTCGCTCGCAAACAGCGAGTCGATTCCACGAAGTCAGCCTTGACCCGAAGCCGAGCGCGAACCGTGCGCTCCCCTCGGGTCCGTTCTTTTTTACAACACCTTCCGTGACGCGCCGCTCGATCTGCCCCGAAAGGAACTGCGGGCGTGAAACCCCGCTGGCTGACGCCCGGCCTGGGGTGAAGCCATTTTTGCCCGATCTGGCTCGACCATTCCGTGGCCGGGCTCGCGCAATGGTCCATCGCCGTCGGGGACCGCCGTGTCCGGGAAGTCCTGCACGGAGAACTGGCCGAGCGGCCGGCCACCGCCAGCGATGCCGTGCCGTAACGCAGGGAACGGCCCATCCAGTCCGCGTCCATTGGCTGGCCGAGATCACGAGCGGTGGCTTTGGGCTGCTGAAGCGGTCAGGATCTTCGGGCCGCTGGTGCATGCCGCTTCGTTGGGCTGGACCGCGATCCTCTCACAACCCCGACAGCATGCTCCGTGCGTTGCTCCTCACCTGCTGTGCCCGTGCTGAAGCAGGCGTCCGTAACCTGCGGCTCACGGCCCCGCAGCGTGAACCGTCAGCCCCGGCGCGGCGTATGGAACTTATCGACTGCTGGTTTCCTACCCTGCGCCGTTCGCTGGTTTCGAGCGTGCGCCGGACATCATGTCCGGCCCAGCGGTGTTGATTCCTGAGAATTGCGACGGGCGTGTCGGTTTCTGGAAGCCGTCGCAATGCTACAGCCCGCCCTTCTCGGCCGGTCCAACGACCTGCCGGGCCCGCCACGCGCATGCTGCCGTGTCCTGCCAAGTCCGAAAAAATGACCAATTGATCTTGTCGCCGGTTCGACGCCCGATTTAGGCTGCGCTTACGAGACGGCCACTTCCGT
>JAEUIF010000394.1 GCA_016795185.1 Planctomycetia bacterium
GCCGTCCGCCGTCAGAGCCAGGCCGCCCGAACCGGCGACCATCGCGCCGAACTGGGGCTGTCCCTGCACGGCGATCGAGCGCAGCTGCTTGCCGGCATTCACATCCCACAGTTGCACGGCATTCGGCACGCCGCAGGCCAGGATGCGGCCGTCGTCGGAGAAGACGGCATTGCCGGCCCCGGCCAGCTTGAACTGATTCAGTTCCTTGCCGGTGGTCATGTCCCACTGGCGAACGGTGTCGTCCTGGCCGCGCGTGATCAGCGTCTTGCCGTCGGGCGAGACCGCCAGGTTGGAAACACCGGCCTGATGGCCGCCGACCGCCGGCACGTCCTTGCCGGTCGCCACTTCCCACAGGCGGACGCTACTGGTCGGCAGACCTTCAGCCAGGTTCTTGCCGTCGGGCGAGAACGCCAGCGTGGTCGGTCCACTGCCACCGACGCGACCGATCAGCACCTGCACGCCGCCGGCCTGGGCTGGTTGCTGCTGGCCTAGCTGGCGAACTTCCTTGCCGTCCTCGACGTTCCAGAGTTGAATGGCCGGGCTGTTGGTCATGCGAGTAGCCAGCGTCTTGCCGTCCGGCGAGAACAGCATGGTGGCGACGTAGATGCCCTGCTGACCGGCCTCGCCGATCTTGCGTTCTTCCTTGCCGGATTCCGGGTCGAAGAAGCGGATGGTGCCGTCGAAGCTGCCCACGGCCAGCAGCTTGGAGCCGGGCACGAAGGCCAGGCCGCCGATACCGCGGAAGTTGTTGCCCTGGTCGAACTTGATCGTCCGCACTTCCTTGCCGGTTTCGGTCTCGTAGAGCTGGACGGTCGGCAGTGCCCGCTGGTTGTTCTCCAGCTCGGTGATGACAGTCGCGATGGACTTGCCATCCGAGGAGAAGGCCAGGGTGTTGCCCGTGCCGCCGAAGTAAACGCGGCGCTTGGGATCGGCCGGCTTGCCGATGGTGCGAATTTCATTACCGCTGGCGGTATCGTAGAGTTTGATGTTCTGGTCGCTCTGGCCGCGCAGGGCCAATTGCTTGCCGTCGGGCGAGAAGGCCAGCGACATGATGCCGCCGACCACGCGGAGATTGCCCGCGCCTTGCGCACCCTTGCCGACGACACGCAGTTCCTTGCCGGTGGCGGTTTCCCAGAGGCGCACCGCGCCGTCCTGGCTGGCGGAAGCCAGCAGCAGGCCGTCGGCCGTCAGCGCCGCGGAGGTATTGTTGTTGTAAATCGGCATCGCCATCACCGCGCCGCCGTTGCCTTCGATGATGACCTGGCCGGTGTTCGGATCGACCTTGCCGGGCTTGCCGAAGCGGCGCAGTTCCTTGCCGGTGGACACTTCCCAGACACGGAACCAGCCGTCCTGGCAGCCGGTCACCAGTTCCTTGCCGCCAGCCGCGTAGCCGACGAAGGTCACCGCGCCCGGATGCCGCCAGCGCAGCGTGCCCATGCGGGCCAGCGCGCCTTCGGGTAGCGGGTCGCCGTAGACGTCGCCCTTCTTGCCGTCGGCCGGGGCGGGCTGGCCGCCCGCCTGAGTGTCGGCGGCAGGCGCTTGAGCAGCAGTTCCCTGCTGCACCCAGACGCTGGTTCCCGTTCCCAGGAGACCCACGGCCAGCAGCAGCGCTGCCACCACTTTGAGTTTCGTCGAGATCATGGTGTTGAGCATTCCTTCCGCCAGGACAACGGCCTCCGCCGAAACGACTCCGGCGACGGCTGATTTGCCGGCCGCGAAACCAATCGCGGCCCGAACCGTATTTTCCACCAGGCAGTGCGCCACCGCCGCCGGGGCGGCGTTCTCGGTCAGCAGCGCGGCCACGCCGCCCGCCGACAGGGCGATGCCGCGCCCCGCCAGCCGGTCGCGGAGCAGTTCCCGCGCCCGTTCCAGCCGCGACGAGATCGAACCCGTCGGCCAGCCCAGCTCTCGCGCCGCCTGCATGTTGGTCTTGCCTTCGAGGTAGCAGAGCACCAGCGGCGAACGATACTTTTCCGGCAGCCGGTGCAGTTCCTCGTCCAGCACCGCGTAGACTTCGCGGCCTTCTTCCAGGTTGACCGTCTCGCTGCGGGGCATCTCTTGCGCCTGCCTTTCCCGCTTGGCCCGCCGGGCCGCGTCGCCGCGAGCGCGGATCGCCAGATGGTAGGCCACCTCGTACAACCAGCCGCCGACCGAGCTGCGA
>JAEUIF010001449.1 GCA_016795185.1 Planctomycetia bacterium
CCACGACGCGGTTTTCCCTGGGTTGGGCGGGGGCGCGGGGGGGGCGTCCGCCGGTTGTTGCTCCCGCCTTAACCGGGCGCCTCCAACCGGGGGGGGCCCCCCGCCGCTCGCCTGGACCCGCCGCGGATCGGAAGAGAGCAAGGGGCGCATACCCATGATCGGACGCAAACTTTCCGCGTTGGTGCTGGCGGGATTCTGGTGCCTGGCGGTCTTCGCCGCGCAGACCGATGATCCCTTCGCGCCCAGCAACGCGGTCGATGCCCCCAAGGTCGAAAAGAAGGCAGACCTGGACGATCCGTTCGCGCCGGCGAACGCAGTCGAGGAAAAGAAGACGCCCGCGCCGGCCCCAGCTGGCGTGAAAGAAGTCGGCAAGCCGCAGAAGACCGCCGAGCGGGTGGATTTGACCATTACCGTCGAACCCCGGCAAGTCCGCCGCGGCGAGACGCTTCAGCTTAAAGTCACCGCCACGCCACGGGCTGGCTTCTACACCTATCCGATGACCCGGCGGGCCGCGACGCAGGACGACGTGAGCCTGACCGAGTTCGACTATCCCGACGCCGCCTGGTTCACTCCGCTGTTCCCAATTCGAGAGACTCCCGATGGAGAGTTGTACGACACCAAATCGGACCTCGGCGTCATCCTGCGTCAGACCAAGCCCGTCACCTGGACGCAAGACATCCTGGTCAAACCGGACACGCCGGTCGGTCTGAAAAAGCTGAAGTTCGATCTGCGCATCCAGGCATGCGACCCCAAGACCTGCGTCGTCGGCAAGCACACCTTCGAGGCGACAGTAGACGTGCTGGATGCTCCGGCCGTGGCCCTGTCGGCCGAACTGCAACAGCGGTTGAAGAACAAGTCGGAATTGACGGTAGTGCCGACCCCCGCCAAATTGGCCTCCAAGGACGACAAGGGCGCGAAGACCCCGGCCGTCTCGGAGTTGAGCGCGACAGTCAAACCGCCGGTCGGGGAAGAGCAGGGCGGCGCAATGGGCATGGTGCTGGGTGCCATGCTGTCCGCGGTCCTGATGCTGTTCACGCCCTGTGTCTTTCCGATGATTCCGATCACGGTCAGTTTCTTCGCCAAGCAATCGGAGCAGGAGAACTATCGCCCGTTCCTGCTCGCGGGCGTCTACTCGTTGACCATCGTCGTCGTGCTCTCGGCCGCCGTGCTGCTGCTCGGCACGCTCGTGTTGAAGCTAGCCACCAACGATTGGATGAACCTCGGCCTCGGCATCGTGATGGTGTACTTCTCGCTGAGCCTGTTCGGCATGTACGACATCGAACTGCCGGGGTTCCTGGCACGGTTTACCTCGGCCCGCGAAGGGCAGGGCGGCATCGTCGGCGCGCTGTTCATGGCCCTGACCTTCACCATCACCAGCTTCAGCTGTACCGGGCCGTTCCTGGGGCCGCTGCTGGGCGGCATCGGTCTGCTGAAGGTCAACCTGGCCACGTTGATCCTGGCGGCCGTGGCGTATTCCGCGACCTTCGCCGCGCCGTTCTTCGTGCTGGCGCTGTTCCCCGGCTTGGTGAAGAAACTGCCCAAGAGCGGCGGCTGGCTGAATTCCGTCAAGGTCGTGATGGGCTTTGTCGAACTCGCCCTGGCCCTGAAGTTCCTGGCCAACGCCGACGCCGTCATCAATCCCGGCAATCCCTGGTTCTTCAACTACGACACGGTGCTGTGCGCCTGGATCGCCCTTTCGGTCGGGGCTGGCGCGTACCTGCTGGGCTTCTTCCGCTTGCCGCACGATGAACCGATCGAGCACGTCGGCGTGCTCCGCATGCTGTTTGCCACGACATTCGTCGGGTTTGCCCTGTATCTATTGCCCGCGCTGATGCGGGAAACCCCGCTGGGCGTCGTCGGCGAGAACCTGCGCGCGTTTTTACCGCAGGACTCCCGACTGCGGAAAGCGGGTGGCAGCGCCGGCCACGCCGAACTAGCCTGGCACCAAGAATACCAGGCGGCCTGGGAGCAAGCAGTGAAGGAAGACAAGCTGATCTTTTTCGACTACACCGGCATTGTTTGCCCGAACTGCCGAGACAACGAGAATCGTGTTTTCCCCAGGCCGGACGTGCAGCAGGAACTGGAGAAGTACGTGCGCGTGCAACTCTACAACGACTCGGTGCCCAAACAGGGCTTGACCAAGGCCGAGGCGCGCCGCGCCGCTGAACGCAATCGCGATTTACAGCAGAATACCTTTGGCGACGTCTCGACGCCGATGTACATCATCTTCCGCCCGTCGAAGGACAAGCCGTTCACTGACGATAACAGTCAGTTCAAGGGAGAGATCGTTGCTCGGCCGGGCAAGGGCAAGATTTTCGACAGCGAGATTCCGGGCTTCGTCAGCACCCTGAAAGCAGCGCTGAACGGCCAGGTCGCGCAGGTTGCAAAAGCTGCCGCAGGACAGTAACCACCCATGAACCACGGCGAGCATGCTTCGCACGGCATGGGCCTGCCGATGGCCGCGCCGGGCGCGGGGGCCATCGATCCGGTCTGCGGCATGACCGTCGATCCGGCAACCGCGCCCGCTGCGGGCGTTCATGACGGGAAGACTTATTACTTCTGTTGCCCGAATTGCCTGAAGAAATTCCAGGCCGAGCCGGGCAAGTATCTGGGTGCTAAACCGCAAGCGGTGGATGCGAAGCCGCAAGCGGGGGTTATCTACACCTGCCCGATGCACCCGGAGATCGAGCAGGATCGGCCGGGGCCTTGCCCGAAGTGCGGCATGGCCCTGGAGCCGAAGACCATCGCCGCCGACAGCGGGCCGAATCCCGAACTGCTCGACATGAGCCGGCGCTTCTGGATCGGCCTGCTGTATGGTACGCCGGTCTTCGTCGTCGCCATGCTGGGCATGTTCGGCAGCCCGCTGCACAAGTTCGGCGGCTTGCTCAACCTCATGCAACTGGCGCTGACCACCCCCGTGGTCTTCTGGTGCGGCTGGCCCTTCTTCGTCCGCGCCTGGCACTCCGTCGTCAATCGTAGCCCGAACATGTTCACGCTCGTCGCCCTGGGCGTGGGCGCGGCCTACTTCTACAGCGCGGCGGCGACACTCTGGCCCGAATGGTTCCCCGAAGGTTTTCACAAGCACGGCGTCGTTGAGCCTTACTTTGACACCGCCGTCGTCGTCACTGTGCTGGTGCTGCTCGGCCAGGTGCTGGAACTGCGGGCGCGGGGCCAGACCTCGTCCGCGATTCAGAAGTTGCTCGGCCTCGCCCCGAAGACGGCGCGGCGGGTCCAGCCCGACGGGCGCGAAGCCGACGTGCCGCTGGAAGAAGTGCAGGCCGGCGATGTGCTGCGCGTCCGCCCCGGTGAGAAGGTGCCGGTGGACGGCGTCGTGCTGGAAGGCAAGAGCAGTGTCGATGAAGCGATGATTACCGGCGAGCCGATCCCGGTCGAGAAAGCTCCCGGCGCGAAGGTCGTGGGCGGCACGATCAACGGCACGGGCGGTTTCCTGATGCGCGCGGAGAAAGTCGGCGCCGGCACGCTGCTGGCATCCATCGTCCGCATGGTCGGCGAGGCCCAGCGCAGCCGGGCACCGATGCAACGGCTGGCGGATCAGGTGGCGGCCTACTTCGTGCCCGCCGTCATCGCCATCAGTATTCTGACGTTTATCATCTGGAGCGCGACCAGCATCGAGCAACGCCTGGCCCATGCGCTGGTCAACGCCGTGGCCGTGCTGGTGATCGCCTGCCCGTGCGCCCTGGGCCTGGCCACGCCGATGGCCGTCATGGTTGGCGTCGGCAAGGGGGCCGAGAACGGTGTGCTCATCAAGAACGCGGAAACGCTCGAACTGCTCGAAAAGGCCGACACGCTCATCGTGGATAAGACCGGCACCCTCACCGAGGGCAAGCCGAAGCTCGCGACTGTCGAAACGGCCCCCGGCAGTTCGTTCGATCAGAAAGAACTGCTGCGCCTCGCGGCCAGCCTGGAACGCGGCAGCGAACACCCGCTGGCGTCGGCGGTCGTCCAGGGCGCGGCCGACCAGGGCATCTCACTGGCGGCGACCACGGATTTCGCGTCGGTCACCGGCAAGGGTGTGCAAGGCCAGGTCGAAGGGCGTAGCGTGCTGCTGGGCAACGCCGCCCTGCTCGCCGACCACGGCATCGACGCCGCCGGCCTGAAAGCACGAGCCGCCGCCCTGCGCGCCGCCGGGCAGACGGTCGTGCTGCTCGGTGTGGATGGCCAGCCGGCGGGCCTGCTGGGCGTGGCCGATCCGATCCGCGCTTCGACGCCCGAAGCGATCCGCCTGCTGCACGCGGATGGTCTGCGCATCATCATGCTGACCGGCGACAACCGCACCACGGCCGACGCAGTCGCGAAGCATCTGGGTATCGACGAGGTCATCGCCGAGGTGCTGCCCCAGGAAAAGGCCGCCGTGGTGAAGCGCGTGCAGGATCAGGGCCGCATCGTGGTCATGGCGGGCGACGGCGTCAACGATGCGCCCGCGCTGGCCCAGGCCAACGTGGGCATGGCGCTGGGCACCGGCAGCGACGTGGCGATGGAAACCGCCGACGCGACGCTGATTCACGGCGACCTGCGCGCGATCGCCAAGGCCCGCCGCCTCAGCCGGGCGACGATGCGCGCCATGCGGCAGAACCTTTTCCTGGCCTTCGTCTACAACGTGCTCAGCGTGCCGGTGGCCGCTGGCATCCTGTATCCCTTCCTCGGCGAAGCCGGCCTGGTCGGGCCGATGCTGGCCAGCGCTGCCATGAGCCTTTCTTCATTATCGGTGGTGGGCAACGCCCTGCGGTTGCGGCAGCAGTCCCTGTGAATACAATGCTCCGCAGCGCGGCGTTCGTGACTCCCTTCCCCCGCATTCAGCAGGTTCTGCCATGTTCAAGTGGTTTGAAACCATTCTCTGGAACAGCCGGTTGGCGATGATCGTGGCGGTGTTCGCCAGCATGGCCGTGGCGATGGGGGCGTTCTACCTGGCGACCATTGACATGGTCGAAGTCTTCCAGCACCTGACCCACTACACCGACACGCACGGCGAGCACCGCACCAAGCTGCGCGAGGAAGTGGTGTCCGGCATCATCGAAGTGATCGACGGCTACCTGCTGGCGGCGACGATGATTATCTTCGCCCTGGGCCTGTACGAACTCTTCATCAACAAGATCGAGGCGGCTACCGAGTCGGAGCACGCCGAGAACATCCTGCTCATCCGCAGCCTGGACGACCTCAAGGACCGCCTGGCGAAGATGATCCTGCTCATGCTGGCGATCAAGTTCTTCGAGCAAGCGGGCCGCATGAACTTTCAATCGCCGCTGGACCTGCTCTACCTGGCGTTCGGCGTCATCCTGGTCGCCGGCTCCATCGTGCTGACGCACATCGGGCACGGCCACAAGCACGACGAGCACGGCAAGGACGCGCACGGCGCCGAACCAGCGCCCACGGAGAAGAAAGAACTGGTGGCTTCGTAGTGCAGGTCCAGGGAGAGGCTGCATGACCGATGGGAGTACGTCGGGCTTTCCAGCCCGACACGAAGCGTCGGTGCTGTGCGGTCCAGTGGATGCAGCCGTGAACGTAGGGCAAATTTCCGGCGCTGCGTGTCGGGCCGGAAAGCCCGACGTACGGCTGGCAGTCCGCTGCGTGTCGAGCCCGGCAGCGTGGTAATCTCATCCCTCGCGCCATCGTGCCAAACGCGCCTGCGATGGTGCAAGAGCAATCGCTGCCAACGAGCATTTTGGCGCGCAGTGGCAAAACACTGGGGTTTTTGGCACTCCGTGCCAAGAGGCAATTGGCGCGCAGTGGCAAAACATTGGGGTTTTCGACCCTTCGTGCCAAACGCATTTTTCTTGGCACGGAGGGTGTTCATGAAGGCTGCCCCTGGGCCAGACCTAGAACCGGCGCGGCCCGTGCGGTCCATCCGGCGGGCTGCCGTCGTCATCCACGACTGGTTCATCCGCCTCGCGCTCCGCCGCCACTTCTTGCGAGAGCGAGCGTCCCCAGAGCAGGTAGTGCGCGCCGCCGAACAGCGCCAGCACGCCGACCACGCCCAGGGCCTGCAAGGCGAACATCCCCATGCTGCCGACGAAGAAGAGCAAGATGCCGGCCCCGACCAGGGTCAGCAGCAGGATGGTCAGCATCGTTTCGCGCATGGAGCGCTGCGGGCCAGTATCGGTCGGCATGGCAAACTCCCGGAAAAGGCGGCGGCAAATCCGCGTGGTGGGCCGGGCGGGCACCCGTTAGAATTATAGGCACTGTACGCCAGTCCGCGCTGGAACGGCTTTTGCGGAGCAAGGCCCGGACGTTGTTTGGTTCGCCAGGTCATTGGAAAGGTGGCCGCCCATGTTTCAAGACATCGATGCCGCCCTGAGCGGCTGGGAATTCAAGCCGGGCCTGGTCCAGTCGCGCATGGTGCAGGGCAAGGACGGCCGGCAAGTCATTCAGCTGCGCGTCGATCTGGGCATCTTGCAGCTGGAAACCAGCGGGCGGCCCGACGGCCAGCGGCCCCATAATCACGACACCTATTGCGACTACCTGCGGCAGCAGGCCAAGCTCGCCGAGCGCGCCGGGCAGACCTTCACGCTGTCCGAGGAGCAGTGCGAGGAAGCCGACCGGGAGTTCGTGCAGTATTACCATCGCCGCATCTGCTGGCTGGCCCTGCGCTGCCATGCGCGGGCCATTGCCGACGCCGACCATACCCTGGCCTTCATGGACTTCGTCCGCGACCATTCGCCGGGCGAGGACTACACCCGCGCTCACGAGCAGTATCGCGGCTTCGTCCTCTTCCACCGCACCCAGGCCGCCGCCGCCCTGGCGATCGAGGAAAGCGACCCGGAAGCGGCAATCGACGAAATCCAGACCGGACTGGGCAAGATGCAGGCGTTTTTCGCAGCTTTCGGGGTCGAGGAGCACATGGAGGAGGACGGCATGGTGCAGCAACTGCGCAAGATGGAGGAAGCCCTGCGCCGGCAGCACCACATCAACCTGACGCTCCGCGAGCAGCTCGACAAGGCCGTCGCCAACGAAGAGTACGAGACGGCGGCGAAGCTGCGCGACGAGTTGAAGAGGAAGCGGTAAGCCGGTGAGTCTTGGGTGCCATGCCCACGGCTTTGCGTGGGCATGGGCAGCGCGCCAGCTTTCATGCCCACGCAAAGCCCGTGGGCATGGCACCCAGCGAAGCCGCAAGCGGCGTAGTCCGCCCCGCTTACCGGGACCACCGGCCGGCCTTGACCCGACCTGTCACCCCATTACAATGCGCGGCCGAACCGCTGCGGTCGGTCGGGCGTAGTGCAAGCGTGTCCTCAACATCGCGACTTCCACTTCCCAGCCGGACCGCGGTCATGAAGTCCTTCACGCAGATCGTGTTGCCCCTGGTCATCGTGATGGCGCTGATCGGCGGCGTGACGTTCCTGGCGCACTACGCCGGTTCGCAGCCCCGGACGAACAAACGTCCGACGGTCGTCGAGGACGATGCCGCCAGCGAAGCGCGCGACCTGGTCGAAGTCGGCGCGGCGGATGAGGAGGACGGCCCGGCTATCGTGCTGGCCGAGTTGCATCGCCCGGGCCAGCAGTATTGCTGGCTGAAGAACGTCTCCAGCGCCCCTTTGGAGCTGACCCTGAAGGGGAAGTCGACCGACTGCGAGCGCGTGGCCGCGATAACTTTGAACGCGGAGCAATGGCAGGAGTTGAACCGGCAAGCCGCGCGACTTGGCGTCGCCTGGGTCGGTGAGTCCTGGCAGCATCCGGTCAATCTGCTGACCGCGACAGCCAACGGCTGGGCGATGACGGAGAGCGCCTGGTTCAACCACCAGCGCCCGCAGACCTTTGATGAGCCATCGGCGAAGGCGTTGCGCGTGCCTGCCGGTTCGCCGGAGCAGCCGGCCTTCGCGGTGGTGCGACTGGACTGGACGGGCGCGGAACCTGGCCCGTCGTTGGTGCGAGCGGAGTTCTGGGTCGCCCGCGAGCATGGACCGCGCCAGCGCAAGACCGTGGAACGCAAGGTCGCCGTGTTGCCGGCCATCCAGGCGGCCCCCGGCTGGGCGCAGTTCAAGGACTTGACTGGCCGGGGCCAGCGGGAAACCGTGAGCTACACCTGCTGGTCGCCGACGCGAGGCAACCTGCGGCTGCAAGCACGCGATGCGCGGGACCATGCGGCCTTCGCCTGCGTCGTCGAGCCGCTGACCGAGGTCGAGTGCCGCAATGTGGCCCAGGATCAGAAGAGCCCGGTGCGTTCGGGTTGCCGGGTGTATGTGAGCGTCACGGAATCCGAGTCGCTGGACCTGGGGCCGTTTTCGCGCGAGATCGTGCTGCGAGGCGAGGCCGACGATACGCCCGTGATTGTTCGGGCCTACGGCGTGGTACGCGGGCCGGTCAAGGTCGGCACGCCCGCCGAACCCGACGTGATCGACCTGGGGAACTTCCCCACGCGGAAAGGCGTGTCCCGGTCGGTCCCGGTCGTGCTGCAAGGCAGCGACGGCAAGGTGACCGTGGATTCGTGGTCGCCCGACTATCTCGGCGTGAAGCTGGACGCCCGGCCCGCCGAGCCGGACGCCCAGCGCTGGGAACTGACCGTGGCCGTGCCCGGCGGCGCGGCGGTGGGCAAGCTGCCGCCGGCGAGCACCGTGTTCCTCAAGGTCCACGGAGCCACGCCGCGCCGGCTGCGCATCCCCGTGCTGGGCCAGGGGACGCAGTAAGGTCGTAGGGTCCGCTGTGCGGACCGTGGAAATTGTTACTACCGGGTTCCTGGTCCGCACAGCGGACCCTACAGGACCGACCGGCAGTGCCAGGATCGAGCAGCGTTCGACCGCGCGCTGGAGGCGGGCGGTTTTCGTCATGGAGGACACTGGACCGATGAAGCACCTTCTCTCCCGTCCGCCCTCCGCCGCCCGCATTGGCTCCCAGGCCGTCCTGGGGTTGCTGTTCTCCTTCTCGCTGCTGACCGCTGCCGTTTGCTGGCCTGCCGGGAACGGTCTGCTGCATGCCCGGCGCGCGCCGGGCGACACTCCGGTTGCCGACACCCAGGCGCCCGCCGCCGAACGGTCCCTGTTTCGCGACTGGCCGCAGCGCGCGCCCGACCTGGTGCTGGTGCTGAGCGCGCAGCAGTACGGCTATCTGAATCCGTGCGGCTGCTCCAAGCCGCAGTACGGCGGCTTGCAGCGGCGCTACACCTTCATCAAGCAGTTGCAGGACCGCGGCTGGCCAGTGGCCTGCGCCGATCTCGGCGACTTGCTCGACACGCCGCAGCATCGCGGCCCGCAATCGCTGCTCAAGTACCAGATTTCGATGAAGTCCCTGAAGCTGATGAACTACCTGGCCGTGGGCCTGGGCCAGTATGAAACCGAGATGCCGCTAATCGACACGCTCGGCCAGTACGCACTGAACGACACGTCGCCGCGCATCGTCGCCGCCAACCTGCGCGACCGCGACGCGAACTTTCCGGATATGCTCGGTTCCTGGGTCGTGCAAGCGCCGCCGCAGGGCAAGCTGCGCCTGGGCGTGACCGGCATCGTCGGCCCGACGGTCCGCGCCAAGATCCCGCAGCAAAACCCGCCGCTGCAATTCAGCGACACCACCGCGACCCTGAACGCCGTCCTCAAGGACATGCAGGCCGAGAAGCCCGATGTGCGCCTGCTGCTCTACCAGGGCAACCAGGCGGAAGCCAACGAGTGCGCCCGCCACTTCCCGCAGTTCAACGTGATCCTCTGCCTGTCGCGCGAGTCCGAGCCGGCCGAGAAGCCGGAGAAGATCGGCAACACCTGGGTGGTGGGCGTCGGCCAGAAGGGCCGCTACGTGGGCGTGGTCGGGCTCTGGCGCACCGGCAACGCCGCCCAGCCCTACGAGATGCGCTACCAGCTGGTCATGCTCGGCGAGGAATACGAGATGCCCGCCGGCCAGGACAAAGCGAACCCGGTGCTGCAACTGCTGGAGGACTACACGCGCCAGGTGAAGGACGGCAACTATCTCGAAAAGTACACGCAGCGGAAGCACCCGGTGCAGGTCGAGTACCCGGAGGCGAAGTACGTCGGCTCGGACGAGTGCATGAGCTGCCATCGCCACGCTTATCAAGTCTGGAAGGGCCACCCGCACTCGCACGCTTACCAGACCCTGGTGGACGCCCGCCGGCCCGAGAACCGCCAGTTCGACGGCGAGTGCATCGTCTGCCATACCGTCGGCTTCGGCTTCGAGAGCGGCTACGTCAACGAGCCGAAGACCGCGCATCTCAAGGACGTGGGCTGCGAAAGCTGCCATGGCCCCGGCAGCCTGCACGTCGAGCAGGGCAAGAAGACACCCGCGAAGATGCTCGCCCTGATGAATCCCCACAAGCCGCAGCCGAACGAGACGCCGGAACAGGAAGCAGCCCGGCTGCTGCGCCTCGACCTGGAATGCCAGAAGTGCCACGACGTGGACAACGATGTGAAGTGGAACTTCAAGAAGAAGTGGCCGGCGGTGATCCACCGCACGCCACGGAATTGAACGAACGTCGTACGTCGGGCTTTCCAGCCCGACACGCAGCGTCAGAGACTGGCTAGGCCTGTTTCGGCGCACCCGTTGGCGTCCGTCGCTTTGGTCGGGCTGGAAAGCCCGACGTACTTCAGGCAAGCACTGCCTCGACTTTGTACGTCGGGCTTTCCAGCCCGACCGAAGCATCAGTTGTATTCGGTAGTCAGGCTGAACAGGCGCGGTGCATCGCCGGCGCTTCACTCGGGCTGGAAAGCCCGACGTACTTCAGGCAAGCGTTTCGCAGACTTTGCTCTAGGAAGCAAGCTGGAGGGTGTGTATAGTCCCGCCCCCGAACGGCGTGCCTACATGGAGGGAGGGGCCTCGTGGCCGACAATCCCAGCGGCCTGGTGATTGAAACTTACAAGCTCACCAAGATTTACCAGAATCGCCAGATCGCGCTGAACGATGTGACCCTGTCGATCGAGCCCGGCTCGGTCCTGGGCTTGCTCGGGCCGAACGGCGCGGGCAAGACGACCTTCCTGCGCCTGGTGCTGGGGCTGCACCGACCGACGGCCGGCTGGGTCAAGTTGTTCGGCAAGACCATGTCGCCCAACGCCGCCGACCTGCGCCGCCGCATGGGCTACATCCCGACCAATCCGCAGTTTCCGGCGGGCATGACGCCAATTACCTATCTCGACTACGTCGCCCGGCTGTTCGGCCTGACTTCGGACTCGCGCAAGCCCCGGCTGGCCTCGCTCATCCGCGCCGTCGATCTGCTGCCGGTTTCGGGCGAACCCATCGCCGGCTTCTCCAACGGCATGACCTCGCGACTCGCGGTGGCGGCGAGCCTCATCAACGAACCGGACCTGCTCATCTGGGACGAACCGACGCACGGCCTCGACCCCGAAGCGCGCCGCAGCATGCTCGAACTCATCAAACGGCTCAGCCGCGAGAAGAGCCTCATTGTTTCCAGCCACAACCTGAGCGACGTGGACGAGGTCTGCAACCACGCGGCGGTGCTGAGCCGTGGTCAGCTGATCTACAACGGCTCGCTTCAAGACCTCAAGGGCCGGATGCGCCGCAACCACTACGAACTCGACCTCGAAGGCGACCAGAAGGCGATCACCAAGGCGACGGCGGCGATCAAGAACATGACCGAGTTCAAGACCGTCAGCCTGAAGCAGCGCCGCCTGGAGCTGCGCCTCAACGACGATTCGACGAATACCTCCGCGCTGGCCAACGTCTTCATGACCCTGGCCGATTCCAAGGTCACGCTGGTCAGCATCCGCAGCGTCGGCCAGCAGACCGAGCAGGCGTTCCTCGACCTGGTCGAGAAGGAAGAATCGCGCGGCTTCGCCCGCGCCTATCAAGTGGAAGAAGCGGCGTAACCGTTTAGCCGCGAGCCAAAGGCGAGCGCTCTAAACGGGGAGAACACGCATGGACATCCCCGCACCCGTCAAGGCCCTGAAGATCAACCGCTGGCTGCCCTACCTGGCCGTCCTGCAATCCGACATGCGCCAGACGCAGCGCAGCTGGGTCTATCGCCTCTGGGTGATGGCTTCGGTGCTGTCCGCGGTCGGCTACCTGCTCTATCACGTCGGCGTCTATCAGAAGGCCGGCATGGTGCAGCTGGCTTCCACGGTCCTTAGCGACCTGCTCCTTTGGACGGTGCTCGGCAGCGTCACGCTCATCATCGTGTTGACCGCTAGCTGCATCTCGGCCGAGCGCGGCACGGTGGCCGATTCCGTGCTCAGTCGGGGCATCAGCCGCTACCAGTATTTCATGGCCAAGTGGCATGCCCGGCTAATCACCGTGATCGGCACCTTCCTGGTGCTGGGCGGGGGAGCGCTGGCATGCAGCTACTTCTTCTTGCAGGAAGACCTGTCGCTGATGGGCAGCATCGTGGCCATGCTGACCGTCGCGCTGCTGCTGATGATGGTGATTAGCCTGGGCGTGACCTTCAGTGCCGTGGCCAGCAGCACACTGGTCGGCATCACGTTCCTGTGGCTGCTCGTCTACGGCGTCGGCTTCCTGCTGACTTTGCTGCCGGCACGTTTTCCTTCCCCGTATCGCATGCTCACCAATCTGCCGCACGTCCTGCGCGGCGACTACAGCTTGCACGACCTCGGCCAACTCGCCACCTACTCCGGCGTCCTCTCGATCGGCGCGGCCCTGGTCGGGCTGATTATTTTCTCGCGCCGGGATGTTTGACGTACACCGCACGAAAGTAGCCCGCCGCTCCGCGCGGGCTACTTTCAAGACAGCTACTTTCACACCGCAGCAGCGATATAACAGGGGTGCGTGCTGCGCCGCGAACTTCACGACTCTCCCCGAGGCACTCATGGCGGACGCTAAACCCCTGGCCGGGCAGACGGCCTGGATTACCGGCTCTTCGCGCGGTCTGGGGCGCGTGATGGCCACGAAACTTTGCGCGCTCGGCGCGGCGGTGGCCGTGCATGGCACCCGGCAGAACTCACCGCAATCGTTTGGCGAAGGCCAGTCGATGGAGCAGGTCGCCGCCGACATCGCCACGGCGGCCGGCGGCGGTACGACCATGCCCATCTGGGGCGACGTGATGGACGAGGCCGAAGTCCAGCGCATGGCCGACGCCATCCGCTCCCGCCTCGGCAAGATCGACATCCTGGTGACCAACGCGGGCGGTGACATCGGCGCGGGCGGCACGGGCGTCGGCCGCGGCGGGCGGCCCAGCCCCGACGACTGCATCGGCATTCCGCTCGCCGACATCCGCGCCGTGATGGACCGCAACTTGCTCTCCTGCATCTTGTGCTGCCGGGCCGTCGCACCGGAGATGCAGGCGCGCAAGAGCGGGCGCATCATCA
>JAEUIF010000545.1 GCA_016795185.1 Planctomycetia bacterium
TCGAGCGCCACGGTCCGCTGGTCATGGGCGTCTGCCGGCGGTTGCTGCACGACGAGCACGACGCCGAGGATGCCTTTCAGGCCGTGTTCCTGGTGCTGGCCCGCAGGGCGGCGAGCATTCGCCAGCAGAGTTCGCTCGGCAGCTGGCTGTATGGTGTGGCCTACCGGGTGTCGTTGGAGACGCGCGGCAAGAACCTGCAACGACGGCAGCGCGAAACCGGCGGCGGAGTTGAAAACGCGCAGGCGCCATGGGCAACACCCGATGCCTGCGCCTCGGATGGAGAGCTGCGCGAACTGCTGGCCGATGAATTGAGCCGCCTGCCGGACAAGTTTCGCGCCCCGCTCGTCCTCTGCTACTTCCAGGGCAAGACCAACGAAGAAGCCGCCCTGGAACTGGGTTATCCCAAGGGCACCGTGCTTTCGCGCCTGGCACGCGGCCGGGACCGCTTGCGCGATCGCTTGCTGCGGCGCGGTGTGGCACTTTCGACCGCCAGTCTCGTCGCGGCATTGAGTCAAGCAGCGCAAGCAGGCACAGTGCCGACCGCGTTGGTCGCCGCCACCGTGCAAGAGTCGCTGTCCGCACCCGCGGTGTCGTCAACCTGGGCGCTGGCGGACGCCGTGCTGCAAACGATGCGGTTGAGCAAGCTGAAGACCACAGCGCTGGTCTGCCTGGTGCTGGCGGGCCTCGGAGTCGGCGCGGCGGGACTCGCGCCGCTGATGATCGGCGAACCCGTTGCCACCGCGCACCCGACCTTTCCGCGCGATTTCTTCCTCCCGGCGACCGAGGAGTTCTTCGAGGATTTCACCGGCGACGCGCTGGACCCGCGCCGCTGGCTGATCGCCCACAAGCAATGGGGCGGCGACGATGTCAACGGCGGCGTGGTCGCCGAGAACGTCTCCGTGGCCGATGGCAAGCTGCTGCTCGAAGCCCACGGCGACCGCTATCGCGGCCCGGTGATGGGCGTGCGCAAGAACGGCGGCCTGCGCGTGGATGGCCGGCGCGTGGGCGCTGCCATCGCCACCAAGCTCTACTTCTGCTCGGGCCGCTACGAGGTGCGGATGAAAGTCTGCCCGAAGCTCGGCGCGTGCAGCGCGCTCTGGACGCTGCACTACGAGGAGTTCTATCCGGGCCACGCCAACTATCGCAAGCTCCCGGTCGGCGGCGACAACTACTACGCGGTGAATCACGAAATCGACATCGAGCTACCGGGGCGGCCCGGCCCCGCGAAGAAGGACATGTCGTTCCAGTACGCCCTGTGCAATACCTTCACCGGCGAGAACGATGAGGAATCGACCGTGCGCTACACGCAGCTGGCCGCCGCGCAAAACGACGGCCAGTTCCATACCTATCGCTTCGACTGGCATACGGGCAGCGCGGAAGAGAAGAAGCGGGTGGACTTCTACATCGACGGCCAGAAGATGCAGACCATCGCCACGCACGTCCCCAACCTCCCCGGCCGCCTCTGGCTCGGCGTCTGGTTCCCGCGCGACTGGGCCGGGCAGCCCGATTTCGACACGGAACGCCTGGAAGTCGATTGGGTGCGCATCACCCCCTTCAAGCAGACCGGCGACCGTTTCGCGGTCGAGACTTTCCCCGATGAAGGCTGGATGAAGCCGACTTTGCCGAAGCGCTGAACTTTGCGGCCTGGGCGAGCTGGATTACCGGAAGCGAATCGTTCGGGTCGCCGAGCGGACCTCGCGGGAAGCCGGTCGCCAGCAACTGGCGGGGACGTGCGGCGCGAGTATAATGGGTGAGATTAGAGCAT
>JAEUIF010000574.1 GCA_016795185.1 Planctomycetia bacterium
GTCAGCCCGCTGTTCGTGGTGGCAGGGGCTGGCCGTTCCAACCGCGGGCTGACGCCCGCCGCTCGCCTGATCAGCTATGCCGCTGCGGCAGGGGCATCGCTCAGCCTGGTTTCGCCGAAGCGCACGCCGGTCGAATCGTAGAAGAGGATGCGGTCCTCGTCGGCGGCCCAGACGGCGTAGGTCTTGAGCATGCGCGGGCCGTGGACCTGGAAGAACAGTCCGCAACGCTTGCCCGAACGGGTGATGACCGCTTGTAGCAGCGGCGTCTGGTCCGGGTCTAGGTTGTCGTGGCGGCAGAGGGCCTTCTTGACGTAGACACGGAGGTCGTCCAGGGTCGGCAGCGCGGCAACGACGGCGTTCATCGGATTCGTCCAGGTTTTTCGGGATGCCCACGGGCGGGAGTGTGGGAATGCTGGGCGGCGTGCTGCCTTCATATATCGGCGGGAAAGCTCGGCGGATGCAGCCCGGCCCGGTAAACCGGCGAAGTGACGGGGTAAACTTTACCAGTGGTGCAACTGGCGCAAACCTTCGTAGAGCACGATGCCGACCGAGGTTGCCAGGTTCAAGTTCCTGACCCGCCCTGCCGGCATGGGGATCGCCACCGCCTGGCCGGCGTATCTTGCCAGGATTTCCTCGGGCAAACCGCGCGACTCGCAACCGAACAACAGCACGTCACCGGCCTGGTAAGCGACCTGGGTGTAAGAGCGTGTCGCTTGCGCCGTCAGGCAATGCACCGTCGCGCCGGCGATGGCCGTCTCGAAGTCGGCGAAGGTTACATGGCGGTGGACTTCGACTTCGTGCCAGTAGTCGACGCCGGCGCGGCGCAGCGAGCGATCGTCGAGCTGGAAGCCAAGCCGGCCGATGAGGTGCAAAGTCGCGCCGGTGGCAGCGCAAGTACGGGCGATATTGCCAGTGTTGGGTGGGATTTCGGGTTCCCAGAGTGCGATGTGGAACATGCGAGGCTACCCGTGCTAGTGCAGGATCAAGGAACATATTGCTCAGCGGAAAGTCTTTCAGGGTGCCATGCCCACGGCTTTGCGTGGGCATGGGAAGCATCTGCGGCTTCCATGCCCACGCAAAGCCGTGGGCATGGCACCCAATCCGCCGCTTGAGCAAGATGTCTCTTGCATCTGCACTAATCCGCAAGACAGCGTTACATCGAATTCGCCCGAAACAACGATTATAGAGACCGACGGCGCGACTTTGTCTCCGACTGGGACGCAACGACTGAACTCCGCTTACTTCCGGGGTCGATCCGAAAGGTGGACCTTCAGGCGCAGGCTGAAGCGTCCGCACCTCTTCGCGTTCGCACCGGGAGCCGTTTCCATGTCGGAAGACCGTCGCTGGCGCATCGACCTCCTGGCCGGTGGCTTGCTGCTGTCCGGAATGCTGGCCGCCCTGGCCGTGTTCGGTCACGATCCAACCACCAACGCCGACCATCACCCCTTCGGGCACGCGGGGCAGGAACTGGCGAAGCTGCTGGTACAGTCCTTCGGGCTGGCCGTCTATCCTCTGCTGGCCGGCTGGTTCGCGTTGGTCCTGCTGCTGTTCCTGCGCCGCAACCTCTGGACCTGGCTGCGCCGCCTGTCGGGCTGGGCCCAGGCGGTGCCGGCCGTCGCGGTGCTGGCGGAAAGTGGACGCACCGATGCGGGCGGCCTGCTCGGCGTGGCCGTCGCGGCGTGGCTCAAGGGCCTGATCGAACCACCGGCGCAGCTGGCCGTGATCGCCGGCGCGAACCTGCTGGCGTTGGTCCTCGCGCTGGATTTCCTGCTGCTTGGCGCGCTGTCGCTGAGCTGGCGGTGCGTGCGCGGCGTCGCGCGACTCCAGCGCTGGCTGTTCCACAAACCGGCGAAGCCGCCGCGCAAGGTCCGGACGGCGCCTGCACCCGTCGCGCCGACGGAGCCTATCGAACAGCCCACGGAACCGGAGGCCCCCAAGACCACCGAGGAAAACGGCCTGGTGATCCCCATTCATCGACCGGGACCAGGCGGCGCGGAAGCGGCCCGCGCGCCCTGGCAGATGGGTTCGCCGCCCACCGCCGCAGTGGGCGGCAAGTACGCCGATTACGAATTGCCTTCGCTCGAACTGCTCGAACAGCCCGAAATCGTGGACTTCTCGTCTCAGGAGCCATTGCTGCGCGAGCGCGCCGGCCTGCTGGAGAAGACCTTTACCGATTTCGGCCTCAAGGTCAAAGTCGTCGGCATCCACACCGGGCCGGTCATCACGCAGTACGAAATCGCGCTGGAAACCGGGCTGCGCGTCAACAAGGTCACGGCATTGGCGGACGACCTGGCCATCAGCCTGAAGGTGCCGAGCGTGCGCATCGTCGCGCCGATTCCCGGCAAGAACACGGTCGGCGTCGAGGTGCCCAACGAGCAGCGGGCCAAGGTGCGGCTCAAGGAAGTGATGCTCACGGCGCAGGCGGCTTCGGGCGGCAAGGTGGGTCGCTACAAGCTGCCGTTGTTCATCGGCAAGGACAGCGAAGGCAAGCCGCTGGTCCACGACCTCGCGGAGATGCCGCACCTGCTGATCGCCGGCCGCACCGGCACCGGCAAGTCGGTGTGCATGAACTCGCTGATCCTCAGCTTGCTGATGACCCGCCGGCCCGACGAGGTCAAGTTCATCATGATCGACCCGAAGATGCTGGAGATGATCGAGTACAGCAAGATTCCACACCTGATGCACCCGGTCGTCAAGGACATGAAGAAGGCCGAGGCCATCCTGTCCTGGGCCGTGGACAAGATGGAGGAGCGCTACGACATCCTCAGCCGGGCGCGGGTCCGCCACATCGCCGCCTACAACGAACTCGGGCAGGCGGAGATCGAGCGGCGGCTACAGCCGGCGGACGATGAGGAGCGCCAGCGCATCCCCGACCGCATGCCCTACATCGTCATCCTGATCGACGAGGTCGCCGACCTGATGATGCAGATGAAGAAGGAAGTGGAAGGGCACATCATCCGGCTGGCGCAAAAGTCCCGTGCCGCTGGCATCCATCTGGTACTGGCCACGCAGAAGCCGATCGTCGAAGTAATCACGGGCCTCATCAAATCGAACCTGCCGGCGCGCATCTGCTTCCAGGTGTCGAGCCGGACG
>JAEUIF010000604.1 GCA_016795185.1 Planctomycetia bacterium
CGTCGGGCACGTTCTCGCCCAGCGCCGTGGCCAGGTCGATCTGGTGTTCCTGCTCCTGCACGAGAATATCGCGCAGTTGCTCGGCCAGGGCGTATTCGCCCAGGGCTTCGGCCTGCTTGACCCGCTCGCGGTAGTTGCGAATCGTGTCGTTCTCGTTCTCGAGGTCGAAGCGCAGCATGGCCTTGGCGTCTTCCGAAGTCTTGACCGACTTGGGCGTCACGGTCGGCATGCCGCCCAGGTAGTCGATCTGCTTGGCGATGATGAGCGCGTGCTGCAACTCCTCGCCGGCATGGACTTCCAGTTCCTGGGCGATGCTCATGTACTCCGCGCCCTTGAGCACCTGCGAGTACACGACGTAAGCGATGACCGCCTGATATTCGCGGGCCAGGTCTTCGTTCAGCAACTCGATGAGTTGCGCGCGCGAGACGCTGGCCACGCCGTTTTCGTTCGGGGTCGCGGTACGCTGCGATTTGTCAGCCATGTTGACCTCCGGTGAAGAACTCACCGGAGGAGAAATGCAAACCGGGTGCCGTTTCGCCCAGACTCTCAGCGGCTGTTCCAGTAGCCCCTCGCCCCTTGCGGGAGAGGGGTTGGGGTGAGGGGTAAACGGCAAGTATCCGGGCGCTTCCACCCCTCGCCCCTCTCCCGCAAGGGGCGAGGGGAGAACCCTTATGGGACAGACTCTCAGCGGCCCGACGCCTTGCTATAGCGCAAGCCCTTGAACTTCTTGACGCAGCCGGTGATGGCGACCTCCGTCGGCAAACGCTCGATGCTCGACGCGCCGAAGAAGCCGACGATGCCCTGGGTGTGGTCGAAGATGTACTGGGCGTCTTCCGGCTCCGAGATCGGCCCGCCATGACAGAGCACGAGGACATCGGGCCTCACCTTCTTCGCGGCGTCGTGCATGGCCTGCACCCGCTTCGCGGATTCCTCCAGCGTCAGCGCGGTGCTCGCGCCGATGCTGCCCTTGGTGGTGAGCCCCATGTGGGGAATCAGCACGTCCGCGCCGGCCCTGGCCATCGCCTGCGCCTCGTCGGGATTGAAGACATAGGGGCAGGTCAACAGGCCGAGGTCGTGCGCTTGCCGGATCATGTCCACTTCCAGGCCGTAACCCATCTCGGTTTCTTCGAGGCCCTGGCGGAAGGAACCGTCGATCAGGCCGACGGTGGGGAAGTTCTGCACGCCGGAGAAGCCCGCCGTCTGCACCTCGCGCAGAAACAGCTTCATGATGCGAAACGGGTCCGTGCCGCAGACGCCGGCCAGCACAGGGGTGTGCTTGACCACCGGCAGCACTTCGCGGGCCATATCCATGACGACCTGATTGGCGTCGCCGAAGGGCATCATGCCGGACAGGCTGCCCCGGCCCGCCATGCGGAAGCGGCCGGAGTTGTAGATGATGAGCAGATCGATGCCGCCAGCCTCGGCGCACTTGGCGCTGATGCCGGTGCCGGCCCCACCGCCGATGATCGGCTTGCCGGCCGTCACCTGGGCGCGAAGACGCTCCAAACACTGCTCGCGGGTGAAGAAGCTCATGCTAGCGATCCCTGGGGTGGTGCCGTATCATAACACCGCTTTCAGCCTATTGTGGGAGGAGGTTGCCACATGGCCAGCGTTGCCGCCACGCCGCTGACGGCGCTCTGCTTGGTCGTCGGACGGTAACGCCTCGCGACCAGTTTGGCGGCAGAGGCGGAGGCGAGAGCGAGGTATGGCGGTTGACACGGCACAACGCCGGCGGCGGATCGAGCAACTCGTGGGCAACGCTTTTCCAGGCTCCGTGGCGGAATTCCTGCCCGCTGCCCCTGGGGCGTTAGCCTTCCGCATCCTGGGGCCGACTGGCCAGCCGCGGTCAGGCGTCTTACGGTTACCGGCCCATCACGGACGAGTCCGATTGAACGCTGCTTGGCTACAGCGACAGTTGCTTGGAGCGGCCCAGCCGCCGTGATGTCCAAACGTCTCGCGAATCGAGGATTGACAGCTTGCAGCCAGACGGGTTTCATGATGGCATGACCGCCGTCGCCCGGAGGAAGAGTATCATGTCGCTGGTCACGTTGGAAGAAGCCGCTAAAAGGCTGGGAATTCCCCTCGAAGTCATGCGCGAATGGACGGAAAAAGGCTTGTTGGCAGTTCATTCGCGGCCACGCACACCAAGTCTGCCGCCCGGCGTGCTCGGTTGTCTGCAACTCGAACAGTGCGTCGACGAGGACGAACTGGCCGAAGTGGCCGACAGCATGGCTTGGTTCCAACTCAGCGCGGAAAACTGGGACGGCCACGAAGGTGATTGATGCCCGCTCGTCATCCATATCAGCGCGGCGATGTCGTCCTTGTTCCGCTGCCGTTCAGCAGCGGGCTCGGCGACAAGGTCCGTCCCGCCGTTGTCATTTCCACGGATATCTATCACGCCGACTGGAATGAGTTATTGCTGGTCGAGGTTACGTCCCAACCTCCTCAAACCCTGCGACCAACGGATTGCGAACTGCTCGACTGGCAAAGCGCCGGCCTGAATCGACCGTCCTGGGCTCGCGCCGGTTTGGCAAAGGTCATCTACCGACATATTCAGCAACGGGTCGGCAGCTTGACAGCTCGAGATTTCCGAGCCTTGGAAGACTGTTTGCGCGTGGCGCTCGGCTTTTGAGGCACAAGTCAGTCAACGCACTCGAACTGGGAAAGGCCCTCGCCGCATGCCCGTCATCCTGCTCGGCACGCTCGACACCAAGGGCGTCGAGTTCCAGTTCGTTCGCGAGTTGCTGCAACACGGCGGCGTTTCGACGCTGGTCATCGATGCCGGCGTGCAAGGACCGCCAGCGTTCCAGCCGGACATCCATCGTGAAGCGGTCTTCGCCGCCGCAGGCACCAGTTTGGCGGCGGTCGTCGGCAAAGGGGATCGCGGCCAGGCCGTGGAAGCGGCGGCGCGCGGCGCGGCGAAGGTGGTCGTCGAGTTGCATGCTCAAGGCAAGGTGGATGGCGTGCTCGGCCTGGGTGGTTCGGCCGGCACCACGATCGCGACGGCGGCGATGCGGGCGCTGCCCTTCGGCGTGCCCAAGCTGATGGTCAGCACGCTGGCGAGCGGTCAGGTCCGGCAGTACGTCGGCGTGCGCGACATCCTGATGCTGCATTCGGTCGTGGACATCAGCGGCATCAACCGCGTCAGCAAGACGGTGCTGACCAATGCCGCCGGCGCGATGCTCGGCATGGTGCAGCAGGCCCACAAGACCGTGGTGCTCGCGCCGCGCTCGACGAAGCAGCTCTTGAAACCCGTGGTGGCCGCCACCATGTTCGGCGTCACCACGCCCTGCGTGGAAGCAGCGCGGAAGATTCTGGAAGCGGACGACAAGGAAGTGCTGGTCTTTCACGCCACCGGCACCGGCGGCCTGACGATGGAATCGTTCATCGCCGACGGCATCATTGCCGGCGTGCTGGACATCACGACCACGGAACTGGCGGACGAACTGGTCGGCGGGATTCTGAGCGCCGGCCCGGATCGGTTGACGGCGGCGGGCCTGCGCGGCGTGCCGCAGGTGATTTCCGTCGGCGCGCTGGACATGGTCAATTTCGGGCCGCGCGACTCGGTCCCGGAGCAGTTCAAGGAGCGGCGCTTCTACCAGCATAATTCGACGGTGACGCTGATGCGCACCACACCGGACGAGAACGATGCGCTCGGCAAGGAGATCGCCCAGAAGGCCAGCGCCGCGCGCGGGCCGACGGCGGTGCTGGTGCCGAAGGGCGGCGTGTCGGCCATCGACGCGCCGGGGCAGCCCTTCTGGTGGCCGGAGGCGGACCAGGCCCTGTTCGCGAGCCTGCGCCAGTGGATGAGCCCGCAGGTCGAGTTGCTCGAACTCGACCTGCACATCAACGACCCGGCCTTCGCGCGGACGGCGGTCGAGACGCTGTTGCGCCTCCTGAACCAACCGCTCGCGACCTGAAGAACCGCTGGCGGTTTAGCACGGCCTGCTCACTGGAACCGCCACGGCGAGGCCGGCTTCTGCTTCGGCTGCTCGGCCTCTTCGTGATCGCCGCCCATCTGGAACGGAAACACGCCGACCTTGGTCTTGGCCGGTTCGGACGGCTGGACCTTCTGCTGGACTTCCTTCACCGCTTCGTCCACGGGCGACTTCTCGAACCAGTCCTCGAGGGCGTCGCCACTCTTGCGCACGCCGCGCTGCACGTCCGCCTTGATCTTCTGGGTGTCGATGTCGATGGTGTAGCTCTGTTGCCCGGGCTTGATCATGGTCGGGTGGACCGCGTACCAGCCGAGATACCAGCCCAGACCGAGAAACGCGATGACGGCCGCGGCCAGGAAGGCCAGCAGATTACGCATGACGAGTGCCTCCGAAACGGGCGGATGGACAGTCCGCGACCGCTCTAGCACATCGGCGCGGCGCGGGTCCAGAGCAACCCAGGCACGACCCGTCCCAGGTGTCCGCGCGGCGTTCGCGCCCTTGCCTGGAGGCTGCCGAGCGCCCCGTTCGGCCAGGGTGCGTGGAAACCGCTCTTGACAATACCCTGCCTGCACAGCTTATGCTCTAAGCTGGGGATGGCAGGACCATCGCCCACCCGCCGGGGCCTGCGGCGGGAATCCGGAAACTCCGACGCGAATCACTGATGTATAATTGAGTGGTGGAACGAAGGACCGACACGGAACAGGGCCGACCACTGCGGGAGTGGGGATGTCTGCCCAGGAATTGACGCAGCCGGATCGCGCAGCGCGGGCGGGAACCCGCGGAGCCGGCGACCGGGGATTCGCCGAGAGCCAGCACCAGCAGAGGCGCGTGTCCGACGACCAGCGCCGGACGGCGCTTCGCCGCGCCCTCTGACCAGCTTCGACTCACCTTCAGTCAGTGTCGCTTCGCTGACGCCAGGCTCTGGTCCCGAACCCGCAACGCACGTAGCCGCATCTCGGCCCGTCCGGCGTCTGCTCTCCGTCCATCAGGCAGGGACCGTCCGGCTGGGCTTTGGATCGAGCATCATCGGCAGCGCCGCCTGGGCGCCGCCTTAAGGGAGGTACCATCATGGCAGCCACAGGGAAGGCCATCCTCGCGGCCTTGCGACCGCAGCTGAATCTCAACGACTACCGCAAGAAGCACTGGGAAGGCTCCTTCGACGAGTACCTCGACATCGTGCGCGAGCACCCGGAGACCACGCGCACCGCCTACCAGCGCCTTTACGACATGATCCTGTCGCACGGCACCGAGGAGGTCTACGAGCAGAAGGAGAAGCTGACCCGCTTCAAATTCTTCACGGAGTTCGCCGCCGCGCACGGCGACGCCATCTACGGCCTGGACCGGCCGCTGATGCACCTGGTCAACTCCTTCAAGTCGGCGGCCAAGGGTTACGGCACCGAACGGCGCGTGCTGCTGCTGCACGGCCCGGTGGGCAGTTCCAAGAGCACCATTGCGCGCCTGCTCAAGAAGGGCCTGGAAGCCTACTCGCGCACCGACGAGGGCATGCTCTTCTCGTTCAGCTGGCGCGGCGACAACGGCCTGTGGCACAAGTGCCCCATGCACGAAGACCCGCTGCACCTCGTCCCGCACGAGCTGCGCCCGACGCTGCTCACCACCCTGAACGAAGGCCGCAAGCACGACGACGTCCAGGTCATCACCCAGGGCGAGCTGTGCCCCTTCTGCCGGCAGATGTACAACGAGCGGCTCGCCAAGCACGACGGCGACTGGCACCGCATGCTCGAAGAGGTGAAAGTCTACCGCCTGATCCTCTCGGAGCAGGACCGCATCGGCATCGGCACCTTCCAGCCGAAGGATGAGAAGAACCAGGACTCGACCGAACTGACCGGCGACATCAACTACCGCAAGATCGCCGAGTACGGCACCGACTCCGACCCACGCGCCTTCAACTTCGACGGTGAACTGAACATCGCCAACCGCGGCCTGGTCGAGTTCATCGAAGTCTTGAAGCTCGACGTGGCGTTCCTCTACGACCTGCTTGGCGCGTCGCAGGAACACAAGATCAAGCCGAAGAAGTTCGCGCAGACGGACATCGACGAAGTCATTCTGGGCCATAGCGTTGCGGGCGATACGCCGATTCCGTACCGCTACGACGGCGTGCCCGGCTGGAGCACGCTGGAGCAATTGCACGAACGCTTCGTTGACGATGCTTCGGGTCTGGAAGTGCTGGCCCACGATTTCGCGTGCGGGCAATCGCGCTGGACGCCGGTCAAGTCGGTCTTCCGGCACCGTTTCACTGGCAACCTGCTGACCACTTCGCAGAAGTGGGGCGCCGTCGAGACCACGCCGAACCACTCGATCTACGACCGCGACGGGCAAACGTTCTACCCGGAAGAAAAGCATGAGATCATGGCCTTGCGCCGCTTCGACGAGGCGTTTGCGCCTGACGGCGTGCCGGAAGTGATCGACGTGCTGGCCGGCGTGCCGGGCTTCGTCCGCGACGCGGCCTGCGTGACCTCGACCGGCGGCAAGATGACGCGCCCCTGCCCCGAAGGCTGGGCGCGCCTCGACTTGCCGCGCCATGCGACCGCCATCCGCGCCGACTACGATCCGCTGGTCGATGTGCTGCCCTTGAAGGACCTGATTACGGTGCTGGTCTGGTACGCCACCGAAGGCCACATCAACGGCCGTAACGGCGGGCTGGTCATCAGTCAGGCCAATCCCGACGAACTCGAACGGGTGCGGGCCGCCTACGCGCGCATCACCACCGGCAAGGGCTCCATCGACGCCGGCGCGAAAACAGATTCCGCCTGGCGGCTGTATCTCGGTTCGCAGGCCATCGCCCGCCTGGCCGAGCATCACTGCGGCAAACTATCCGTCAACAAGCGGTTGCCGGATTTCCTGTTCCAACTGCCGACAGGGTATCTCGAACATGCGTTCGACGAACTGATGCGCACGGACGGCTCGCGCCGGCTGACGGCCATGCTGCGCGAGGCCGCCTCGGCGGATTACTGCGAAAAATTCTTCGAGTACAAGACGATTTCGCCGGTGCTGGCGGCCCAGGTCGGCACGCTGGCGACGCTGCTCGGCTGCGACTACAGCATCTATCGACACGAACGTGCGGGCAAGACTCCGGCCTTCCGCGTTCGCTTCAACTCAGGAGCGGGCAAGCGCGGCGGCCGACACACCAGCTTCCAGGCCCGGCTGCACGAGCGCCCGGTCGAGAACGCCTGGGTCTACGATATCGAGTGCGTCGGCCTGCACAACTTCGTCTGCGGCGTCGGCAACGTGGTCTGTCACAACACAAACGAGCCAGAATATAGGCGTTTGCAGAACAACGAGTTCATGGAAGCCCTCCGCGACCGCACCGTGAAAATCGACGTGCCCTATGTCACCCGGCTCAAGGACGAGATCAAGATTTACGAGAAGGACTTCAACCCGAATCGGGTGAAGGGCAAGCACGTCGCGCCGCACACCATCGAGATCGCGGCCATGTGGGCGGTGTTGACCCGGCTGGTGCAGCCCAAGCACGCCAACCTGACGCTGCTGCAAAAGCTCAAGCTCTACAACGGCAAGACGCTGCCCGGCTTCACCGAGGACAACGTCGTCGAGCTGAAGCGCGAGGCGATGGCCGAGGGCATGCATGGCATCAGTCCGCGCTACATCCAGGACAAGATCAGCAACGCCCTGGTGGCGCACCCGGAAGAAGCCTGCGTCAACCCGTTCATGGTGCTGCACGAGCTGGAGACCGGCCTGCGACATCACTCGCTCATCACCAGCCAGGAGCAATTGACGCACTGCAAGGAACTGCTCAGCGTCGTCAAGGAAGAGTACGAGGACATCGTCAAGAACGAGGTGCAGCGGGCCATCGCCGCCGACGAAGACGCCCTGACCCGGCTCTGCTCGAACTACATCGACAACGTCAAGGCGTACACCCAGCGCGAGAAGGTCCGCAATCGCTATACGGGCAATTACGAAGAACCGGATGAGCGGCTGATGCGCTCGGTGGAAGAGAAGATCGACATCCCGGAAGGCCGCAAGGACGACTTCCGCCGGGAGATCATGAACTACATCGGCGCGCTGGCCATCGACGGCAAGAAGTTCGACTACAAGACGAACGAGCGCTTGCAGAAGGCCCTGGAGCTGAAGCTGTTCGAGGACCAGAAGGACACCATCAAGCTGACCAGCCTGGTGTCGAACGTGGTGGACAAGGCCACGCAGGAGAAGATCGACGTGGTCAAGAGCCGCCTGATCCACAACTACGGCTATTGCGACGTCTGCTCGACCGACGTGCTGCAATACGTGGCCAGCATCTTCGCGCGGGGGCATGTGAAGAAGTAAACGCCGGTTCCGAAGTCCGCTTGCGGCTTCGCACTGCCAAAGATGAGGGCCGATGAACGAAGCATTGATTGTCGAACCGATTACGCCCGAACTCGTCCGCGAACTCCGCGAGGCCGCCCTGCAAGGAGCGACGGTACGGGGCTTGACCGGGATCGTCCGGCAACATCTGGGCTGTCGGGAAACCCCGACCATTCCGTTACTCGGTGCGTTTGTCCATGCGTTTCGGCTGCCCTTGATAAAAGTGCTGCCGATTCGGGAATGGCTCGGCACGGATCGGGATGAGGAGATCGATGCGTTGATCTTGCCGGAGATCGACAAAGCGAAGGACAAATGGTTGCAGCCGGTGTAGCGGCGATGGCAACCTCCGGAACTGCAAGGGTCGGAGGAATTGGCTGATCGCGCGGAGGCAGGGGAAAGAAACCAAGGAGGGCACGTTCATGCGAGCGATCTGGGTGTTGGGCGTCTTCTTGCTGGGCAGTTCCGCCACGAGTCCATGCGATCCCGGCCGAGATACCACCCGAGCCGGCAGCGCGGCGGCGCAGCGCTGGGACGGCGTGTACCGAAACACCGGTTACGGCCGGGATACCACCAGCCTGCTGCGGATGGTGGAACCGCGCCTTATCATCAACGCGGAGGAAGAGTTCCTGCAAACCGGCATCGGAAGTCCGGAGTCTTCGACGAGGGAGTTCTCCGAGTCGCAGTCGTCCGGGGAAGGCTTGCCGAGCCTGTGAAAGGATGAAGCCCCATGAACCCGGCACAAGAACTGCAATTGCAACGCTTGCGCTTGGGATCGTTCAACAACCTGGACGGTAATCGGGTTGCCGATGACCTCCGCGACCACAAAGGACTTTGGTTGTCGTTCGTTTTCGGCGGGTTCGAGTATCAGCCGCTGATCGAGTTGCGTGACCTGCCCCAAGGTCGGCTCAGGGGCGATACGCTTTACCTGCTGACGCACCGGGACAAGCTCGATGGTCTTCTCGATCTGGTCAAACGATGGAAGGCCGACGAAGTGGGCTGGCTGGCGGAGGATCGTCAAGAAGGTGTTTTCGTGAACAAGTCCGCGTTTGACCTGATTGGAGCGTTTCTGGGACCGAGCGACGTCCTGGTCCGCGTTTGGTGGGATTAGCCCGAACAGAGAACCACAGGCGACTGACGACCGGAGCTTACCGTGGGCCAGAAAATCGAACGCGATCATCAACGCTTCCGCAAGCTGGTGCGCGGCAAGGTGAAATCCAACCTGTCGAAGTACATCAGCCGGGGGGAGATGATCGGCAAGAAGGGCAAGGACCTGGTCAGCATCCCGCTGCCGCAGATCGAGGTGCCGCAGTTCCGTTACGGCAACAAGGGTGCGGGCGGTGCGGGCCAGGGCGACGGCGAGGTTGGCCAGTCGCTGGGCGGTCCCAAGGGCGACGGCAAGGGCAAGGCGGGCGACCAGCCGGGCGGCGGGCACATCCAGGAAGTTGAACTGACGATGGAAGAGCTGGCCAGCATCCTCGGCGAGGAACTGGCCCTGCCGCGTATCCTGCCGCGCGGCAAGAAGAACATTGTCACCACCCGCGACAAGTACACTGGAGTTCGCCAGGCTGGCCCGGAATCGCTGCGCCACTTCAAGCGGACCTTCAAGCGCGCCCTGAAGCGCCAGATCGCCGCCGGCATCTATAACCCGGAAAAGCCCATCGTTATCCCAGTGCGCGAGGACAAGCAGTACCGCAGCTGGAAGGAAGTGCAGCAGCCGCAGAGCGTGGCCGTCATCATCTACATGATGGACGTCTCCGGTTCCATGACCGACGAGCAGAAAGAGATCGTCCGCATCGAGGCGTTCTGGATCGATACCTGGATCAAGGCCCACTACCAGGGCATCGAGAACGTCTACATCATCCACGACGCGGTGGCCCAGGAAGTGGACGAGAATACGTTCTATCACACGCGCGAATCGGGCGGCACCAAGATCAGCAGCGCCTACGAACTGGCCAACAAGATCATTGACGCCCGTTATCCGCCCGACCAGTGGAACGTCTACGCCTTCCACTTCTCGGACGGTGACAACTGGGGCGACGACATCCCGCACTGCATCGAAATCCTTCAGGAGAAGCTGCTGCCCAAGGTGAATCTCTTTGGCTACGGCCAGGTGGAAAGCCCTTACGGTTCGGGCGAGTTCTACGACTACGTTCACGAACTGCTCAACGAGAAGCCGAACGTGGTCGCCAGCCGGATCCCCGACCGCGACGCCATCCTGAACTCGATCAAGGAATTCCTCGGCACCGGGCGCTAGCGCCGCTTGCGGCCTTACCCGCTTGCGGTTTAGCACGCAAAACTCATGAAACCCTACAACACCAACCTGCCGCCCCACCTGAAGTCCCTCAAGGACGAGATCGAGGGCTACGCGCGCGGCTACGGCCTGGACTTCTTCGACCAGGTCTTCGAGGTGGTCGATGCCGACGACCTCAACGAGATCGCGGCCTACGGCGGCTTCCCGACGCGCTATCCGCACTGGTCGTTCGGCATGCAGTACGAGGAGCTGCGCAAGAGCTATGACTACGGCCTGTCGAAAATTTACGAGCTGGTCATCAACAACGACCCCTGCTACGCCTACCTGATGCGCAGCAACCACGACGTGGACCAGAAGCTGGTCATGGCCCACGTTTACGGGCACAACGACTTCTTCAAGAACAACGCCTACTTCGCGCACACCAACCGCAAGATGATGGACGAGATGGCCAACCACGGGGCCCGCGTCCGCCGCTACGGCGAGAAGTACGGCGAGGATGAAGTCGAGGCGTTCATCGACCGCTGCCAGTCCATCGAGGACCTGATCGACATTCACTCGCCCGGCATCAAGCGGCGCGACGACTCGCCGCGCTCCACCTTGCACGAGGAAAAGGAAGACGAGCTGAAGCTGACGCGCTTCAAGAGCAAGGACTACATGGATGACTACATCAATCCGCCGACGGCCTTGAAAGCGGAGGAGGAAGCGCAGCGCAAGAAGAAGGAGCAGACGGCGCGCAGCTTCCCGGAGCGTCCGGAGAAAGACGTCCTGCACTTCCTGATCGACTACGCGCCGCTGAAACCCTGGCAGCGCGACGTGCTGGAGATCGTCCGCAACGAGGCGTACTACTTCGCGCCGCAGGGGCAGACCAAAATTTTGAACGAGGGGTGGGCGTGCGTCCGGCCGGAAAGCCTTGTGGCTACAGACTTTGGGCTGATGAAAATCGGAGATCTCGTGGATGGTCGGATCGATGCGAAGATAAGCGATGGAGAACTATCTCGTCAGGTCTACGATTGGGCAATCTTCCCGGATCGAGATACGGTCTGGATCAAAACTCGTCGCGGCTTTGAATTGGAAGGATCGACGAACCACCGGATTCTGCTGCCGAATGATGGTTGGCGGCAGCTCGACCAACTTCAAATTGGTGATCGCGTAAAGTTGGCTTGCGGGACGAACCTGTGGGCTAAGCAATTCGTGCAGATCGAATGGGCACCGCAGTCACGAGTGACGTTAGCTCATGTGGCCGCCTCGGCCGGGACTTCGATAGCCACCATTTACCGCCATATGCGCGGAGAGCGCGCGAGCGTCAGCTGCAAACTGGAAGAACTGCTGCCACGCTACCAAGCGGACCGAGCTTGCAAGACCTCGATGCAGAACAAGCGAGTTGCCTGCCGCATCCCGTCGGTTGTAGATGAGAAACTAGCCGCCTTTCTCGGATATTTAATTGGCGATGGGCATATCAGTGCCATCAAGCGAACGATCGGACTGACTACCGGCGATGAACCCCAGGCTGCGCACTTCGCCGAGTTGACTGCGGAATTGTTTGAAATTCAGCCAGTCTGGAAATGGGACCGTTCAAAATGGAGGCTGCGCTTCTCTTCGCGTAATCTGCAAGAATTCCTTGTTCACCTCGGACTCAAGACCGGAGTGTGCGCCCGAGAAAAGTCCGTTCCCGACGCCATCCTGCGCTCCCCGAAGACCGTCGTGGCCGCCTTTTTGCGCGCTCTGTATGACTGCGACGGCTACGCGGGAAAAGCTGGCGTCATACTTTCGACTTCAAGCGTGGAAATGTGCAAGCAGGTCCAGCTGCTGCTACTCAATTTTGGGATCGTCTCGACGCGCGTACCGCACAAAGACGGCTGCTGGCACGTCCATACCTTGGGGAAAGCGGCCATAACTTTCGAGCGCGAGATCGGCTTCTGCCTCCAGCGCAAGCGAGATGCCTTGAGGCAATACATCGAAAATCATCGATGGTTTCTGGACCAGCCCTGGGAAGATGAGATCGTCGCCATCGAGCGCCGCCGCGCCGACGTTTACGACATCTCCGTCGAGGAGACGCACCGTTACGCCGCGCAGGGGTTCATCAATCACAACAGCTACTGGCATACCACCATCATGACCCAGAAGGCGCTGACGCCCGCCGAGGTCATCGATTACGCCGACCATCATTCCGGCACGGTGGCCACGCACGGGGCGCGTCTGAACCCTTACAAGCTGGGCCTGGAACTGCTCCGCGACATCGAGCATCGCTGGAACACCGGCAAGTTCGGCAAGGAGTACGATGAGTGCGACGACCTCGAAAAGCGACGCGCCTGGAACAAGCAACTCGGCCTCGGCCGGCAGAAAATCTTTGAAGTCCGCCGCGTTCACAACGATATTACATTTATCGATACTTTCCTGACCCCGGACTTCTGCCGCGAACACAAGATGTTCGCCTACGCCTTCCAGGACGCCTCGGGACAGTATGTGATCGAAAGCCGGGAGTTTCAGAAGGTCAAGCAACGCTTGCTTTTCAGCCTGACGAACTTCGGCAAGCCGTGGATTCACGTGCTCGACGGCAATTTCCGCAACCGCGGCGAACTGCTGCTCAAGCACGACTTCAACGGCATCGAGCTGCGCCAGGACTGGGCACGGGATGTGCTAGCTAACATTCAGTACATCTGGAGCCGGCCGGTGCATATCGAGACAGTGGTGGACGGCAAGCCCGCGCTGCTGTCCTTCGACGGCACAGAGCATACGACCAAACCCATCGGAGAAACTGATGACGCCAAGCGAAGTCCTCCTGCGAAAGCTAAGTGACTGGCAACCGGGCGCTGGCCGCCATATCCTCACGGCCGCCGACGAGCAGGCCGGCTGGTCCATCGGCCTGACGACCGAACGTGCGGATACCACCGGCTGCCAGGTGTGGGAACTGACCGTGCGCCGCGCGGCCCCCGCCGATCTGTCCGCCTGGGCCGCCAGCCTGGCTTTGCGCGCCACCGGACTACTGGAGCCGCTGGGCGTCCACGAGGTGGATGCCGGCCGAGGCGAGGCCCTGCTGCGCAGCCGGCAGCCGACCGCGCGCGGCGAGCAGCTGCACTATTACGAAGTGCTGCTGCAAAGCACCGGCCAGACCGCCATCCGCCGCTACCAGGCTAGCCACGAGTTGGGCCAGCACCGCAAACAGGTGGCCTTCGCCCTGACGCACGAAGCGCTGGCGAAGCTGGCCGAGGATTTGGCCGGTTGAATCGGTGCGTAGGGTGGGTCGAGCGTACTCGCGCT
>JAEUIF010000655.1 GCA_016795185.1 Planctomycetia bacterium
CCTTGATATTACTTGGGCTCGCGGTCTATCAGAACGGCGCGTTTTCCAGGTCGCTCAGCTTCGGCTCATCGACCTGGCGGACCACGACCTTGCCGGTGCGGACATCGATGCAGCGTACCCAGCTGCCGGGTTCGATCGGCATGCCCTCGCTGATGCAGTCGATGCGGCGGCCGTCGAAGTCCACCGCGCCGGAGGGCCGAAGCGGCGACATCGCCCGTCCGAAGCGGCCGCGCAATTGTTCCAGTTCCGCGATCACCGGCATCTGCGCGACGGTGACATCCTCGTCCTGCGAATGCAGGAACAGCCGCCGGCTCATCCAGGTCCGCGCGCCCCAGTGCCAGAGGAAGACCACCAGCGCCGGCACGATAACTACCACCCCCACCAGGGCCACGACGCCGGTCGTCGAATCGCCGTAGTAGAACGGCACGCCGATGCCGAAGAGGATGGCCACCAAGCCCAGCACCAGCAGCAGGCCGCTCGGCAGGAACAGTTCCGCCAGCAGCAGCAGCACGCCGATGACGATCAGCAACAGGGCCAGGGCCGGAATCATTTCCATAGGGGTCGTGCGAAACCGCAAGCGGTGGCGGCGCGGCGGCTAAACCTCCTTGACGACGACGCGGTTGGCCTCGATTTCCACGACCTGGACGCGCGCTCCCGGATCGACGTAGCCGCCCTCGGCGACCACGTCCACGTACTCCTCGCCGAAGCGCACCATGCCGGACGGCCGCAGCGGCGTGGCGGTCACGCCAATCGCGCCCAGCAGCGCCGTCAGCTTCGCCGTGGCTTCGGGCAATTCGTCCTCGGCCTCCGCGCGTTCGGCCGGCGGCACGAGGATCATGCGGTTCGCGTAAGGGATGTTCGGCAGGTAGCGGCCGACGATGACTGCCGCGATCAAAGCGCCAATCAGACTGACGCCAAAACGGCCGACGTTGGTCGCCGCACCGTACCATTCGCTTTCGGTCTGCGGCCAGCGTTCCAGGGTGGCCAGTCCGAGACCGGTTAGCAGCAGGAACACGCCACTGACGCCCAGGACCGCCGTGCCCGGCACCACGAAAATTTCGAGCGCGATGAAGACGATGCCCAGCACGAAGAGCAGCAGCGCCAGCCAGGAGAAGGCCAGCTGGGCGTGCGCCCAGAAGAACAGCACGAAGCTCAGTGCCGAAAGCACGCCCGCCAGCCCGAAGCCGGGCAGCTTCAATTCCAACAGCCCGCAAGCCAGCCCGACCAGCACCAGCAGCGAGCTGACCACCGGACTGCGCAGGAACTGGGCGAAGCGGTCGAGCCAGTCCGGCCCGGCCTGTTGCACCGCGTCGAGCTTGTACTGGCCGCGCAACTGGTCCAGGTTCTCGACGACATGCTGTGCCAGGCCGAGTTGTTTCGCCTGGGCGGCGTTGAGCGTCAGCAACTGGTCCTTGACCTTGAGCGGCTTGTCGTCCTCGACCAGCCAGCGGTCGGGCGCGGCGCGCAGTTGTTCCTCGCTGATGACGCCGCGCTCCAGCGGGTTGTCCTGGTTCTTGACGCGGTAGAGCACCAGCGCCGGATCGGCCAGCCCGCGGACCAACAGCGCGGGATAGTGCTTCTTCTTCGCCAGGTCTTCGAGCATCGCCGCCACCGGGGCCTGGTAGTTCGGCTTCTCCTTCAGGAACGCGTCGTAGTCGCCCAGGTGGGCGTTCGGGTGCATGACGATCTGCGTGCAGCCCAGCGCCAGGAAGACGGCGTTGTCGCGCGCGTGTTCGGTGACGTAGGCCACGGTCATCACGCCATGCTGGCCCGAAGTGTCCTTCAGGCCGCGCAGGTATTCACCGAGACTGCCGGCCACATCCGGATCGCCGCCGCCGCACTCGAGTTGCAGCACGATGAAGTTGGCGCGCTGGGCCACGGCGCGGCTCAGGCGCCGCTTCACGGTCTCTTCCAGCGAGCGCGTCAGCGCGCCGCGCACCTCGATGAACCAGGCCGAGGCGGCGCGGCCCAGCAGCGGGTCGTCGCGCAACCGGCTGCTGGGGATGCCGTACCAGCCGGCGACCTCTTCGCGCGTCTGCAAGCTGCGCCGGCACAGACCGAAGCGCTGCGCTTCGGTCGTGGTCAGCAGCGCCGTCTTGTCGCGCGGCAGGACTGGCCCGATCGCCTTGTTGACAATGACGCCGTCCTCGGGCGGCGCGTCGCCGGCTACGTACCAGACCGCGTTGTTGCGCGTCGCTTCCCAGACCTCGAGGTCGCGGTCGAGCATCTTGAGCACGATGGCCGCCGGCCGGCCGCGCGCCTCGGCTACCTCGCGGTAGAAGACCAGCTGGTCCTTGCCGACCGGCTCGGCCTGATCGCGCACCGCATCCCCCAGCCGGGATTCGCGGGACATGACGATCTCCCGACAAGCCAGCACGGGCAACACCGCGTGGCGGGTCACGTCGGCATGAACGAAGGCGATGGTCGTCACATCGTTCAGGCCGAGCAGAAAGGCCGCCAGCTCCCGGCACAGACCGTACGGCGCGGGACCACTCGGCTGGCCGTCCGGGTTGAAGTCGTAGACGATCTTCAACGGCGCGGGCGGTACGTCGTGCCCCGCTTCCTTGACGCGATTGCGAAAGTCCTGCCGGGCCAGGCCGGTCAGTTCCTTGATGCGGCCAATCTCTTTATCCGTGAGCGGATAGGTGATGGAGATGAACGCCCCATCGCTGACGGGCGGCGCTTCGGCGCGCAGCGGCCCCGTCGTCAGCAACAGCAACGCGCCGATCGCGACGAACGGCAGCTGGGAGAATCCTCGGAGGCATCGGTTCATCGGCTGCACCTCCCCGACGGTACAAACTCGCGCCATGCCGGCTCCCGGCACCCCGACCGGCAGAACACGGGGAAGCCCGCAGTCAATTATACAGCCCGATGGAAATGGCTGTCAAAATACCCACCGTTCGGAAAGTAGCCCGCCGCTCCGCGGCGGGCTACTTTCCTACCATGTGATTCGGTTCTGCGAGGTCCATATTGCCTGAATGCGCCGTCGGCGTGCAGCTCGGGTTCTCGCACCGTCCGGCGGGCGATAGGATAGCGGGGTCCGCGTCGTTTCCCCCGCGAGGCCCCATGTCCGAATCCGCGCCGACCACCACACCGCCCGCCGTCGTCTCCTCACTCTGGCCGCGCCTGCAACCCTGGTTGCAGCTGGTCCGGCTGCCGAACGTCTTCACGGCCTTCGCCGACATCTGCCTGGGCGCGCTGGCGGCGGGGGCACTGCCGGCACGCTGGGCGCCCTTTCTGCTCCTGTTGCTGGCGTCGGGCTGCCTGTATGCGGGCGGCATGGTCTGGAACGACTTCTTCGACTACGCGCAGGACTACAAGGAGCGACCGTTCCGCCCGCTGCCTGCGGGCAAGGTTTCCCGCTCGGCGGCGGCGCTATTCGGCGCGGCGTTGCTGCTGCTCGGCATCGTCTTCGCCGGACTGGCCGGCTGGCAGCGCAGCTACTCGCCCGCGCTGCCGGCGGTGGTGGCCCTGGTGATCGTCGGCTGCATCTTCCTCTACGACTTCGCGCTGAAGCACACGGCGCTCGGCCCCCTGGGCATGGGCGCGTGCCGCTACTGGAACGTGGTGCTGGGGCTGTGCGCCGCGGACCAGTGGGGCGGCATGTGGGGCTGGCACCTGGCCTGGATCGTGGGCATTTACATCACGGGCGTCACCTGGTTCGCGCGCACCGAGGCCCGCCAGAGCAAGCAAGCGTCGCTGACCGGGGCTGCGTTCACCATGCTGGCAGCGCTGGTCATCGCGCTGCCGTTGCCCGCCTGGTTCGACGCCGATGACGCGCAGCCGCGCGGCTGGCTGCTGTTTCCGTACTTGCTGGTCGCCTTCGGCTTCGCGCTCGGCCTACCGCTATATCACGCGATCCGCGAACCGTCGCCCGAAAAGGTGCAGCGCGCGGTGAAGCGCTGCATCATGGGCCTGGTGGTGCTCGATGCCATCCTGGCGCTGGGGCTGGCGGGTCCACCGGGGCTGCTGATTCTCTTGCTTCTGGTGCCCGCGCTGTACCTGGGGAAGTGGATTTATTCGACGTGAAGCAGTCTCCCAAGCCCTTGCGTCCCCAGTCGGCCGCTCACTCCCAGTAGTCTTCCCAGCGATCCTGGAATGCCTGTCGGAGTTTCTCCAGGTAGGTGTGGGTCTTGATCTTGACCATCCACAGATCGTCGCCGCCTGCTCCGCCCTTGCACACGACGCCCTCTGTCACGTCGTACTTTCCCTGCCGTACATCGTCGGCGAACTTGCCGGTCAAACGGCCGCGATAGACCACGCGCGCACTCGACAGGTTGCCGAAGTCCGTCACGAACTGTTTGGGGCCGATGATGCCTGCCCCGGTTTGGACGTCGAAGAGCACCAGTTGCTTGGGATCGTCCGGCTGGTGCCTTCCGGCGAATGAGTTTGGTCCGAAGAATTCCGTGAAGGCGACAGTGACGAGCCGTAACACCAGTGCTCGCGAAACACGGCTTCCAGACGGTTGGCATGCGCGTCGAGGAACAGCGGGGCGGCTTCCTCCAGGCCCGGATGGGCCGACGCGAACTCGCTCATGCCGGTGCGGTCGAGCGCGAATGAATCCCGCCGCGTGCCGAAGTCGATCCAGCCGAACTCGCGGTCCCAGACCCAGTGCAGGTTCGTGCCGTCGTATTTCTCGAAGGCGAGACAGCGCTCCGACGGTGCGTGCGTGCTGCCGGGAATCTTCGGATAGATGCAGTCATCGGCGGCCTGCGCTTGTCGTGGGTGTCACAGGAACGACAGACAGGATGCCGGCCAGCGCGCACAGGTTCGCAGCGCAACAATCGGGTAGGAGGGGCGCTACCGCCCGCATCCTCCCACACCACCGGACGCACTGATCGTATCCGGCGGTTTCCGTTGATGTGGCAACTGTGGCTCCCGTGCCAGAGGATTCACCATGCCTGGCCTCGCGGTTCCGTTCCCCACGGCCCGCCGAGAACTTACATCGCCGAGATCCAAAACATGCCTGGCAAACAAAAAGGACTTACGGCAACGTGGTGCCGCAAGTCCTTTCGCTCGCAGAGTGGAGGTGAGGGGGATCGAACCCCTGACCTCTTGAATGCCATTCAAGCGCTCTCCCAGCTGAGCTACACCCCCAAAAGCCGATGGGGACTCTGCTTGGAGTGAAGATTAGCGGTTCGGGGTAAAAGAGTCAATGACATCCGGACGGCCAGGCGGCGAAATTCGCACTAAACTATCGAGGGGGCACAAACACGCCTGGACACGCCGAAACCGTCCCAGCACAATACGCCTGTCCAGCCGGCCTGGGCAGCGCGCAGGAGGCGTGTCGCGTCCGGAAGCCAGTGCCCCGTTCGGTTTTGGGGGTGGTTCGTGAATAGACAGGTGCTGATCGGACTGGCCAAGTACGGCCTGGGTTTTGGCCTGCTTGGCTATCTCATCTGGCGGAACTGGTCGCCCGCGCCCGACGGCACGCCGGGCCTGGCGGACATCCTGTCGCAGCCGCCGCAGTTTGGGCCGCTGGCCATCGCCATCGTCATCTGCCTGTTCAGCGTGCTGCTGACCTTCTTTCGCTGGTACGTGCTGGTGCGCGCGCAGTCCTTGCCCTTCACGCTGTACAACGCCATGCGTCTGGGACTGATCGGCTTCTTCCTGAGCACTTTCCTGCCCGGTTCCGTGGGCGGCGACATCTTCAAGGCCGCCTTCCTGGCCCGCGAACAGGAACGGCGCACGGTGGCGGTGGCCACGGTGATCGTCGATCGGGTCGTCGGCCTGTGGGCGCTCTTCTGGCTGGTGGCGCTGGTCGGCAGCGCCTTCTGGCTGATGAACGATCCCGCGCTGCTGCTGCATCCCGCGCTGCAAGTCGTCGTCTGGAGCGCGCTCGGCGTGGTCCTGGCCACTTCCGCCGTGGGCGGGCTGATGCTGGTGCTGCCCGAACGCTTCTCGAACGCCTTGCTCGCTCGCCTGACGCGCATCCCGCGCATCGGTGGGTCGGCCGCCGAGTTCTGGCGCGCCATGTGGATGTACCGCACGCGCTGGCGCAGCGTGCTGGTCGCCCTACTGCTGTCGCTGGTCGGCCACGGCGGTTTCGTGCTGACCTATTACTTCGCCGCGCAAACTTTCATCGCCGCCGACCAGTTGCCGTCGCTTCAGGAACAATTGCTGATCGTGCCGGTGGGCATGACCATCCAGGCGGCGGTGCCGTTGCCGGGTGGGCTGGGCGGCGGCGAGTACGGCTTCGACAAGCTATACGAATTGGTCGGCTACCCGAAGAAGGGTTTCGTGGTGTCGATGTCGTATCGGCTGATCTCCTGGGGCCTGGGCTTGCTGGGCTACCTGGTATACTTACGCATGCGGGCCGAGGTGGCGGCGACTCAACCTGCGCCGGCGGACACCGAACCAATGCCACTGGCCGATGGGCCGACGCCCGAGGCTGCCGTGCCCGTGCTGGCCGCTTCCCTGGCGGTCGAATCCTGAATCACCGTTCATTGCATCCCGGAGGCCGTATGGCTGCAATCCTCTACCGCAACGTGGGCAAGGGCATGGTCATCGTCCACGACGGCCAGCTTTATCAGGTCGTCGACAAGGAACTCAAGACCCCTGGCAACCTGCCCTCGAAGCTCACCCTGACCCTCAAGAGCCTGAAGAACGGCGCGGTGACCGACCAGCGCGTCCACCCCGAAGGCAAGGTCGAGCAGGCGTACCTCGAAAAGCACGACATGCAGTATCTGTACAAGGACAGCGATGGCTACGTCTTCATGGACACCGAGTCCTACGACCAGATCACCCTCCAGGACGCCCTGGTCGGCGACATGATGCCGTACCTGAAGGAAGGCGAGAAGGCGCAGGTGATCTACCACGACGGCAAGCCGCTCAGCTTTGAGTTACCGGCCTCCGTGGTGCTGGAAGTCACCGACACCGAGCCAGGCCTGAAGGGGGCGACCGCTACGGCCCAGGACAAGCCCGCCACGCTGGAAACCGGCCTGAAGATCAAGGTGCCGCCGTTCAT
>JAEUIF010000656.1 GCA_016795185.1 Planctomycetia bacterium
CATGTACGTCTTCAGATCGTGATGCACGCGCCGCCGCACCAGGTATTCATCCTCGTCGAGCCAGCGGCGGACGTTCTGGCCGACCGCAAAGTCGTCGCTGACCACCGCCCGCACCACCGCTTCGACCACTTGCAGCTGGAACAGAGCATAGTGCGAATTGGTCGTGAAGGTATCGCTCAGCTTGCCCAGGTTGTTGAACATCTCTTCGAGCCGCTTCAGGGCTAATTCCGGCGGCGCCTGGCCCAGCGTCAGGGCATAGCTGCACGCCAGCTTGGCGCGGAAGACCGCCTGCGAGATCGCGTTCTCGTCGAACAGCAGGCCGCGCGCTTCGTCCAGGATCGGCATGGCTTGCTCCATGCGGTTGAAGTACAGCCAGCCGCCGGCGATTTGCAGCAGCGTCCGTAGCGAATGCACCCAGTTCGCGCCTTGCCGTTCCCGCAGGGCCTTTAGGCTCTGCCCTTGCATGACGATGTCGGTCATGCGCTGGAGCAGGCTGCCGATTTCGTCGCGCAGGCCCAGCTTGCGCAGGCCACGGAGGCATTGTCCTGCCAGAGTGTCCAGTGCCTGGGCCGCATTGTCGCCGCGCTGCGATTCGAGCAACTGCATGAAGCTGGCCACCAGTTGTTGCAAGAACTCAACGCGGTCGAAGTGCGCGGCCAGGAACAAGGCCCGCTCCAGAAGTTTAGCTCGTTGTTCGAGTTCGTGCGAGTCCTGGACCACAGTTAGACTGTCGCGCGCCGCTAGCAGTTGTGCCAGCAAATCCACGGTAAACGCTTCGCTGACGCGCGGCGCTAGCTCCAGGGCTGCCGCCAGCACCCGCTGCTGCTCTTTCGGCTTCTTTTGCGCCTTCAGCAATTTGGTGATAGCCGCTTCGAGTTCGCCACGGTCGGAAAGCTGGAACAGCCGGGACAGTTCCTTGGCCAGTTCATCGACGTTGGCCCGCCAGCTCCGGTAGGCGTCCACCTGCTCCTGCGGTTCGAGGATATGCGAACTGGCCCGCAGGCGGTCCACCTTGAACAACTTGAAGCGGTCGTCCTTCAGCTTCTTCTGCAATGCTTCCATTTGCGCGGCGGGCAGCGGGCCGGAGTGCGGCTTGCCGGCCAGGGCCTGGTCGATGCGGAAGCAATAGGCGCTCAGCAGGAAGTCGTGGACCTCGTCCTTTTGCTCTGCCAGCACGAGCCGTGCGGCCTCCTGCACGCGGCGGGCCTCGTTGGCTTCGCCCAGCCGGGCCATGCCGAACGCGAACATCAAGTCCTTGTACGCCTGCGTGGGCTGCGGCCCCGCACCCTGGCCGTTGCCGTCCTTGTGGCACAGGGTAATCCAGCGCTGCGCCAGCTCGCGCAGCCGGACGACGCGGTCGCGGACCACGCGGAACTTCTCGCTGGCGTGCTGGCCCGAAAAGCGCATGAAGCTGGGCAGGTCGTACTCCGTGCTCAGGCCGCTGTTAAGCAGCCGTTCCAGCAGGCGGTCGCGCGTGCGGGCCAGGGCGAGCACATCGCCCGACGACAGTTTCGCCAGGCTGCTCCAGGCCAGCCAGACCGCGCGCACGCCCAGGCGGACTTCATGCTGCTCCAGGAAGCGATGCAGCCGGGGCAGCCGCTGGACAATGGCCTGGCGGTTGGCAGCGCTCTCATCCCAGGCCGCCGCAACGATGACGGCGACGACCGTCCGCAGTTCGACGGCCGTCGGGTTCGGCAATGTCAGCCAGCGGTCCAGCTCGGCGACCGGCATCTGTCGGCCCCGAAACCCGGCTTCCAGCTGCGCCCACTGCCAGAGCGTGTCGGCCGGCAGGCGGTCGTATTCCCAGACCGCATTGAGCCAGCAGATGGCCGCATCGGATTTCTGGTCGAGCTGGGCGTGCAGCTCGGCCATGCGCGGCCAGAGTGCTTGCCGGTCCGGTTCGTCGAGCGCGCCTTCGACGCTCAGGAATTGCTTCTCCAGCTCGCCGAGTTTTTCTTGCAGTTCGCTTTTTTGCAGGTCGGGCAGCGGCGCGAACTCGTCGGCGTCGCGGCTGGTTTTCTTCTTCGGCTTCTCGACCACCGTGGGCGCGGGCGTAGCGTCTTCGTCCTCGACTTCCTGCGCCAGCATGGACTTGCGGTCGCGCGGTGCTTTGCCCCTGGGCGGTTTCGGTTGCTGCGGATCGTCCTTGCAGATGTAGGAACCGAACTCGAAGCGGGCGGCGTCGATCCAGGTTTGCACGGCATCGTGCTCGCGGTCGAGCACGTAGTCCACCCAGTCGCGCAGCGGCCGGAAAGCGGAATCGGGCAGGCTCTGCGGCGCGAAGCTGCCATCCGGGCCGGGGTAGAGCCAGACAATCTTGTCCGGATCGTCCGCGAGCAGTTGGCGAACGGCGTCGCGGCGCAGCGGCGGCTTCAGCGTCTTGTCGATGGGCATGAACAGGTTGGGCATCTTCTGATACGGCCGGAAGCTGGGCGCGGCCAGTTGCAGCACCGGCGGCGGCTGCTTCGACGGCCGGACGCGCAGCACGATGCTGGTCTCGCCGCGATGCTCGCCCACGGCGAACGACAGCCGATTCAGCAGTGCGTCTTCCGCTTCGCGGACTAGCAGGTCCACGATCTCGTAAGCGCGCTCGCGCAGCACCCAGAGTTCGGCGGCCGGGGTGCCGCCGCTGGGAGCGAGCCGCAAGGGCACCGTCAGCCGTTTGCCGGGCGCGGTTTCCTTCCAGGCGATCTTGGCATCCGGCAGCGAGAAGTCGAGCACTTCGTAGATGTCGCGGAAGGCGACCTCGTCGAGGTAGCTCCAGTCGCGCGGCGGACGCAGGAAGAGCATCTTGCCCGGCGGCGGTTTGAGCGCATCGACCAGGGCATGCGTATGGCCCAGCTCGACCCAGACGTGCGGCGCGCGCTCGACGTAGGCGCGCGGGCCGCCCTCCTGCTCGTTCGGTTCCAGGGCGCGGAGCAGCGAATAGTACGGCGGGCCGATGACGCGCAGCAGCACCCGTTCCTGCTTGCCGTCCTTCAGCCAGCGAAAACTCTGGCGATCGTTACCCAGCCGGAGCATTTCGCCGACCAGTTCGGGCAACTGTTCCGCGGAAGTCAGCTCGAAAAGCACGGGGGCCTGGTTGGACAGCACGGGCGGCTGCGGGTCGCGCTCGACGGGCAAGAGTTGCTGCCAGCAGGAAACCTCCTCCGCCTGCATCTCACCGTTGGTTTCGATGGTCTGCACGCCGAGCTTGCGCAGCGCGGTCTGCGACTTCTTCGGCACCGCCGCCGACGGCTGCACCCAGACATGGCCTTCCTCGTCCAGCCCGGCGACGGCCGGCGCCAGCGTGATTTCCGGCGGCACCACGCTGCTGGTGATGACCATTTGCAGCGTGTTCAGATCGGGGAATTGGTAGATCATGGTGAAATCAGCGAAGTTTAGCCGCGAGCCGCAGGCGAGCGCTGCGGACAGAGCGCTCGCCTTTGGCTCGCGGCTAAACGGAGTCACTCACTGTCCCTGGGCCTGCGCTTCCCGTTGCGGTTGTTCCTGCGTTACCGGCGCGGCGGGTTGTCCCTGCTCCTGTTCGCGCTCGACGACCACCTGGCCCGCTTCCTGCGCCTGGAGGAGCCCGCCGGAAATCAGCTTTTCGACCAGCGCCTTGTGCTGCTGCTCGTGTTCGTGCGGCAGGGCGTCCTCGTCGGAACGGAGCGTGATGACAATGTCCTTCTTGCCGGTGACGGGGTCCGGCCGGAAGCGGATGGTCAGTTCTGCCATGATGCTCTCCACTATCTGCCGCCCCTCGCCCCTGGTGGGAGAGGGGCACATGTGAGGGGGAAGTCGTTGCAAGGTCCGCCCCTCACCCCCAACCCCTCTCCCGCGAGGGGCGAGGGGAGTCGTTGCCGCAAGGTCACTTCTTCGCCGTTTTCATCTCGCTCAGCGTGCGGGCGTCGATGGTTTTCTTCTCCAGCAGCAGGTCGCGCAGCGCCTCGACCAGCTTACGATTCTCCAGGATGATCCGCGCGGCGCGCTGCCGTTGTTCTTCGAGGATTTCATGCACGCGCTTGTCGAGCAACTCCAGCTGGCCCTGCGAAAGCTGGTTGTGCCGGTCGGCGTCGTTCATGTGACGATAGCGGGCCACGCCGACCGAGTCGCCGCCCAGGCCGAGCACCTCGACCATCTCGCGGGCGATGTGCGTGGCGTGCGCCAGGTCCGAAGTCGAACCGACCGACAGGTCTTCGAGCAGCTGAATCTCCGCCTCCCGCGCCCCCAGGGCCACGCAGATCAGGTCGAGCAAGAAGCCGCGCGTCTGGATGTACTTGTGCGCGGGGTCGTCGTAGCGGACGTAGCCGAAAGCCCACTGCGCATCGCTGACAATCGTGACGCGGTCGATGGGCGGCGCGTGCGGGCAGAACAGGGCGACGACGGCATGGCCGGCTTCGTGCGTCGCCAGCACGCGCTCCTCGGCCGGGGTCATCTTCGGCCGTTCCACCCATTCGGTGAGAGCCTGTTCCACGTCCGCGGGTTCGGTCGGCCCGGTCTTCTTCTCGCGCAGCCGGATGCGGGCCAGCGACCGGCACA
>JAEUIF010000730.1 GCA_016795185.1 Planctomycetia bacterium
GGATGTGCTCCAGTTCAAACTGCGTGCGGACCCCTTCGCCCACGAATCGGCGGCGAAGAAACAGGATGAGCTGAAGCTCGCCGAACGCGACCTGGCCGAGCTGAAGAAGCACCTGGAGACGATCAAGGAACTGCTCAAGGACCAGGAAGCCGGCAAGCAGGCGACGGCAGCGATCGAAGCAATGCTGAAGCGCAAGGCCGCCGAAGTGGCAGACCGCCGCGCCGAGCTGGCCAGGCTGGAGAAAGAAGGACCGAAGCCGGTGGTGCGTGCGTTCGGCCCGGATGATGCGGTCGCCTTCGCCAAGCTCAAGGCCCGCGAAGCTGAGTTGCATGCCTCGACGGTCCAGCTGGACGCGGCGAAGGCCCGGCTGGAGCGTTTTCGCCAGTTGCGGGAACGGAAACTGGTGAGTGATGATGAGGTGAAGACGGCGGAAGTAGACGTGGCCCGGTTTGAAGCCGAGTTGCAGGCGAAGAAGGCCGACCTGCTGGCCACGCAGGCCCGGACCAAGCCGGCGGCCCCGGCGGCGACACCCACGGCCCCGCGCCCGCCGGACAAGCCGGCCGGCAGCGACCAGCGCATCGCCGAACTGGAAAAGCGCCTGGAACTACTGCTGCGGGAAGTGCAGGGGTTGCGCCAGGACCTAGGCAACAAGCCGACGCCGAAGCCGTCGAACCGCTGAGCGGTGACCGCCCCACAGCAAAGCCACACGGCCGGGACTGTTGGTCCCGGCCGTGTGGCTTTGCTGTTTTCGGAAGTCGCTCGCCAAACTGGTTCGTAGTTCCGCCTTCAGGCGGCGAGTCGCTCGCCGCCTGAAGGCGGAACTACGAACATTGCCTTGCCGGCAGTCGCTTACTTCTTCTTGTCGCCGCCCGCCGGCTTCTTGGCGGCGGCCGGAGCGGCAGCCTTCTTGTCGCCAGCCGGAGCAGCGCCCTTCTTGTCGCCAGCGGCCGGAGCGGCGGCGCCGTCGGCAGCCTTCTCTTCGTCCTTCGCCTTCTTGGCCTTCTTGATGACGACCTTGAGGACGCGCACCTTCGGCAGACCGAAGGGGCTGCGGCCTTCCTTCCAGCGTTCCTCGTCCTGCAACACCTTGACGCGCTCGGCGCGGGTCAGCACGTTGCGGGCGCGAGCCAGCGAGTTCTTGCGCCGCAGGCTTTTATCGATCGACATGGCCGGGGTTCCTTCGCGGAGGACAGCGGACGTAAAGGGATCATGATAAACAGGCCCGCGCCCGGCGACAAGAGTTCCTGTCGCGGCGTCTGGTTGTACCCCGCGCGGAACGGGCTACAATGGTCTTTGTGTCTGGTCTGGGGGCTGGCGGCCTGAAGTACGTCGGGCTTTCCAGCCCGACACGCAGCGCCGGAAACTTGCCGTGCCCGCTCGGCTTTTTCCATTGAGCAGCGCCGCACATTGCCGGCGCTGCGTGTCGGGCTGGAAAGCCCGACGTACTGCGGCATGCCGGCCAATCACTCGCTGGGCTCTGTTCGAGTGCTCCCCCTGGATAACTCTGCCATGTCCG
>JAEUIF010000764.1 GCA_016795185.1 Planctomycetia bacterium
ATCTCCGGAAGCCGTTGCTCATCAGCTGTCGGTGGTGCGAGAGTTTTATTCTGTTAGAACGCCCGGCGGTGGACAAGGGAGTACGGCAACGACCCACCGCCCATAGAATGTAGACCATGCTGTTCTTCCGGAAACCGTCCCTGGCGCGGCGCGCCGACTTCCAGGCCGCCCAGCGTGCTTTGACTTTCACTTATGCCGCCGTCGGCACTACCGCCGGTTTGACGCCCGCTGGCTACAACCTGGACCATACCCGCATCAAGCTGGGGCAGGGCGAAGCGGTCTATCACGCAGCCCGCCGCGCACTCGAAAGTTGGCAGCAGTTTCAGCTGGGCTGGGTCGAACCCTGGCCCGCCGACACCCCCCTGCGGGTTGGCGAGGTGGTCACGGTGGCCGTGCGTACTTTCGGGGTCTGGACGCTGAATGCTTGTCGCATCGTTTACATCGTCTCCGAGGAAGGACCGTTGACGAAGTTCGGCTTCGCCTACGGCACGCTGCCCGGTCACGCTGAAACCGGGGAGGAGCGATTCCTCGTGGAGTGGGACCGCGCCGACGACGCCGTCTGGTACGACATCCGGGCCTTCTCGCGCCCGCGGCACTTGCTGGCGCGGCTGGGCCATCCCGTCGTGCGCCGCCTGCAAAAACGCTTTGGCCGCGATTCGGCGGCGGCCATGTCGCGGGCCAGCGCACTGGCGCGGACCAAAGCTTAGGAGAGTTGCCGCATGGGCGAACTGACCGCCTGGCAGAGCCTGATGAATAGCGTGGTGCTGTACTTGCCGCGCCTGCTGACCGGCATCGTGGTGCTGGCGGTCTTCTGGCTAATAGCCCGCTCCGCGCAGCGCGTGGCCCAGCGGCTGGCGGAAGCACGTCATGTCGATCACGACCTGACGCTGCTGCTCGGCCGCATCGCCGGCACCTGCCTGTTCCTCTTCGGCGTCATCACGGCGCTGGGCACCCTCGGCATCGACATCTCGGCTCTGGTCGCCGGCCTCGGCCTGACGGGCTTCGCGCTGGGCTTCGCGCTGCGCGACATCATCTCCAACGCGCTGTCGGGCATGCTGGTCATCTGGTACAAGCCATTCAAGCACGGCGACCGCATCGCCGTCACCGCGCTCGAAGGCACGGTGGCCGATGTCAACCTCCGCTATACCGTCCTCGTGGACGGCGGGAAGAAAATCTTCGTGCCGAACGCTTCGTTGATGACCAATCCGATCACGGTCACGACGGGCGACGAACCGGCAAGCATGCGCTAATCCAGAGTTGGCGAGCGGCGGGCGTGAGCCCGCTGTTGGTGCGAGAAAACAGCGGGCTGACGCCCGCCGCTCGCCAGGAAGAGCGGCGCAACGGCATCCAGGGAACTTATTCGCGGCTTGAACCGTCGAATCAGCATTGCCGCGGGGCCATAATGCGTCGGCCGCGCGGCGGGGGCGGCACCTGACGTTGCAAGTCATTCTCTGCCACGGAGAAACGGTGAGCAGTCCTTCCGAGACCTTGCGTCCCACAATTGCGGTGGTGATCCCCGCGTTGAACGAGGAAGCCTCCCTGCCGCTGGTGTTGCGCGACATTCCGCGCCCGCTGGTCGGCCAGGTGGTCGTCGTCGATAACGGCTCCACGGATCGCACGGCGGAGGCGGCACGGGCCAACGGCGCGCGGGTCGTCGCGGAACCACAGCGCGGGTATGGCTCCGCGTGTCTGCGCGGCCTGGCCGAACTGCGACGCCAGCCCGAAGGACCGCCCGACATCGTGGTCTTTCTCGACGCCGACTATAGCGACCACCCCGACGAGTTAACGGCCCTGGTGCAGCCCATCCTCGACGGCACGCAGGATTTCGTCCTCGGCTCCCGCCTGCTGGGCAATCGCGAGCGCGGCGCGATGCCGCCCCAATCGGTGTGGGGCAACCGGCTGGCCTGCTTCCTGATGCGATTGTTCTTCGGGGCTCACTTCACGGACCTCGGGCCGTTTCGGGCGATTCGCTGGGACTGCCTGGAACGCCTGGGCATGGTGGACCAGAATTTCGGCTGGACGGTGGAGATGCAGATCAAGGCGGCCCGGCAGCAGCTGCGCTGCCTGGAAGTGCCGGTGTCCTATCGTCGGCGGGTCGGGGCCAGCAAGATCAGCGGCACCGTGCGCGGCACCATTCTCGCGGGCTCGAAGATCCTCTACCTCCTCGCGAAGTATGGCCTCGCAGCTTGCGCACCGGTGGAAACACCGGCGGCAGTCCCCGCACAGCGGCCGATATCTTGACCTGTCGAGGAACTCGGTTTCATGCGTCCGCTGCCCGCAGGTCTGTGTCAGTGTGGCGACTGGTCGCGGCGGCTCCTCGGGCTGCTCGGCGTCGTGTCGCTGCTGGCCTGCGCAGGTTTGCTGGTGCTGAGCTTTGAGTTCCAGTCGGAGGCCAGTGACCCGCCGCTGCCGCGCGCCCTGGTGCTGCTGGGTCTGGCGACCCTCTGCTGGCTGACGGCGCTGGGCGTGCTCTTTGGCGGAGCGAACCATCCGGACGGTTCGCGTCTGACGCTGATTCTGGTCTTCGCAGTTTTCTTTCGCTTGCTGCTGCTCCCCTCCTGGCCGATCCAGGAAATCGATTTCTATCGCTACTTGTGGGATGGCCGCGTGACCCTTGATGGCGGCAATCCCTTCCGCTACAGTCCGTGGGCCGTGCTGGAAACCGGGCCGTATGCACCGCCGTCCTCGGAAGTCCACGGAATCTGGCAACTCGCGAACCAGTCAGACTCCATCCGCACCATTCTGGAGCGCGTGCATTATCCGCAGATTCCGACGGCCTACCCGCCCGTGGCCCAGGCGGTGTTCGCGCTGTCCGCCGCCATCACTCCCGCCGATGCGCCGGTCTACGTGCATGTGCTGCTCTGGAAGGCCGTCCTGCTCGTCTTCGACGCGGGCACCGTGGTCGTCCTGGTCCTGCTGCTGCGGCGCTTACAGCTGCCGGCCAGCTGGTGCCTGGCATATGCCTGGTGCCCACTGGTGCTGAAAGAATTCGCCAACTCCGGACACTTCGACGCTATTGCGGTTTTCTTCTCGACCCTGGCACTGTACGCGCTCGCGGGACTGAAGACGGCGACGGCGGTTGACCGCGCGCCGCTGCGGCGCGCGGTCTGGGGCTGCGTCGCGCTGGGGCTGGCCATTCTCGCCAAGAGCTATCCGGTCGTGCTGCTGCCGGTTGTTGCCGCGTATCTGATCGCCCGCATTGGCCGGCGCGCGGTGCTGCCGTTGGGGGCCGCCGTGGCGATTGTGCTGCTCGGCTACGCGCCTTTCGTCGGCGGAACGTCCGCGCCACCGCCGTCGGCGGCATCCGTGCTGCTCGACATACCGGAACCCAGCAATCCCGGCAGCGGTCTGGCCGCGTTCCTGTCACAGTGGGAAGTCAACGACTTCCTGTTCATGCTGGTGAAGGAAAACCTGCGCGCTCCCTCCGCCGCTGACCCCTGGTTCACCGTGATGCCCGCCGTCTGGCGTCAGGCGCTGCACGATGCCGTACTCATCCCGCTGGCGAGCGCTGTGGGGTTGCCGGTGCAAGCGGGCCTGGCGCTGCTGGCGACGCAGTGCCTCCTCGGGCTGGTGCTGCTGGTCCTGGCACTGCGCTGGGCCGCGCAGGTGTATCGCCAGCCCGAACCGGTCCTGCTGCTGCGGGCGGCCTTCCTCACCCTGGCCTGGGCCTGGTTACTGAGCGGCGCGCAAAATCCCTGGTATCTGGTCTGGTGCTTGCCCTTCGTCGTCTTCGACGGCCGCAAGAGTTGGTTCCTGCTGCCGGGCCTGGTGCTGCTCTACTACGTGGGCTTCTGGCTCGAACGCCAGCCCGATGCCGGCGCATTTGAGTCAGCGCTGGTCTGGGTGGAGTTTCTGCCGTTCTTGCTGCTGCTGGCCTGGGAAACGCGACGCGCGCGGCCTTCGCACGATGAAACGGAGGTATTCGTACCCAGCACGCTGCCTACCGTGGCGCGCATGGTCGCACCCGTGAGTCGCGTGGAAGTCGCACCAGAAATGGAGAGCATCCGCTGATGCGTCGTAAGTTGCTCTGGTTCTTTGGACTCCTGGTGCTGGTGCTGAGCGGCGGCGTGCTGCTGGCGCACCTGGCCCGCACGCGCATCCAGGTCGGTGGGCCGGGCGGCAGCGGCGAGCGCGTCCCGGTCAGCCAGATCGACCACGCCAGCTATGACTGGCTGCTACAGAAGTACGTCGATGACCGCGGCCTGGTGGCATACGCCCGTTGGAAGGCGAACAGCGCCGATCAAAAGGCGCTGGACGACTATCTGAATCACCTGGGGACGGCGAACCTGCTGGCCCCTGCCTCGCAGCCCGCGAAGCTGGCCTTCTGGATCAACGCCTACAACGCGCTGACGCTCAAGGGCATCCTGCGCGAATACCCGACGACCAGCATTCGCCAGCACACCGCCGTGGTCGGCGGCTACAACATCTGGCGCGACCTGTTGCTCTGGGTCGATGGCAAGCAATACTCGCTCGACGACATCGAGCACGGCACCCTCCGCAAGATGAACGAACCGCGCATCCACTTTGCCCTGGTGTGCGCCGCGCGGGGCTGTCCGCCGCTGCGCAACCGCGCCTACACGGCCCAGGACGTCACGCAGCAACTGGATGACAACGCCCGGCAATTCTTCGCCCGGCCGGAGAACCTGCGGCTCGATCCGGCGACCAAAACGGTCTTCATCTCGGAGCTGTTCCGCTGGTACGGCACCGATTTCACCGAGACGCCCGAAGACCAGGCCCGCATGCTGCGCCGCTACATGCCCGAGGTGGAAAAACTCGCCTGGTTCGACGATCCGACGGTGGGTGTGTCGTACCTGGACTACGACTGGTCGCTGAACGACCAGCAGCCCGCGAGCAAGTAGGCTGGCCGGCGTGGTTTCTAGTGTACAGTCAGAAGAGCTGTTGCCCGCATGAGGGATGGGTGGCACGTCCCTCGGTACTCCGAGGGCGTGATAGAGCGACTCGCACGCCTTCGGAGTACCGAAGGACGTGCCACCCCAAGATTGGCTGCCGCAACCAGTCGCTTGTTATTGCATGGGCGAACCGGTGGCAAACGCGACCGGAGGATGAACGAAGCCCGATTTCCTTGGCTATTTCCGAGCAGTCCCCATAGAGTGGCGGGGTCGATCCCCTCATTCTGAATCAACCGTTTCCATACAAGGGAGGAAAGTCCGATGCGTCGATTCCTGGGTTGCCTGACCTTGCTGGTGGGTTTGGCCTTCTGGCTGAACTCCGCCCACGAAGCCGTCGGCCAGAGCAAGAAGAAGCTCGGCGGCCCGACCGTCGAGATCGAAGGTCTGAAGTCGCAAGTCTTCGAGCACTGGAAGGAACAGAAGGCCGCGAAGCCGAACACGTACGCCTTCCTGCTGCCGATCGACGTGAAGAGCGACAAGGACGCCGCCGAGATGGTTGTCTATCCGGCCGAGGGCACGAAGGAAGAGATCGTCGCGGCCCTGAAGAAGTCCTTCGAGCCGCCATCGTTCGCCAAGTCGATCGACGAAGTCACCCGCTCCGAATCCTTCAAGGCCGGCAAGGCCGACGTGACCGCCATCTACACGCAGGGCACCTTCCTGAAGCAAGAAGGCGATTCGGCCGGCAAGGTCACCAAGGTCGAGAACCAGCGCATGCGCGCTTACGTCTTCGACGTGGGCGGCAAGAAGTACGTCGTCCGCATCACCGGGCCGTTCAAGTCGGTCGGTTTCCACCTGCCCGACTCCGACGCCTGGGCCAAGGCTTTCAAATGATGCCGACGCTCCGGCGAGCGGCACCACTCCGGTTGCGAGCGGCGGGGTTTATCCCCGCCGTGTGGATACCGCCGGGATAAACCCGGCGGCTCGCCATGCAGATAGCGAGCGGCGGGGATTGTTCCCGCCAGATCAGCAATAAACCATTCCGGCCCTTCTCCTTCGGGAGAAGGGCTTTTTTTGTGCATACGGCGACCGGCCAGCGGTGCTCTTACTTGCAGAGTGGGCGGCGACGCCCCGACCCGAGGACCAGGCATGCAAGCCGACGCGGACCTCCTTGCTGCGTTCCGTGCAACTGGCAGTGAATTGGCCTTCGCGGAAATCCATGCCCGGCATGGCGCGCTGGTGCTGCGGACCTGCGTGCGCGCGCTGGGCGACCGGCAAGAGGCCGAGGACGCCGCCCAGGCCGCCTTCCTGATGCTGGCGCAAAAGCCGACCGCGGTGCAAGGTTCCCTGGCCAGCTGGCTCTTCTACGCCGCCCGCAAGACCGCCTTCGTCGCCCGGCGTTCCCGGAAACGACGCAGCCTCCGCGAAGAGAAGGCCGCCGCCATGCAACCCACGCTGAGTTTCCCCGAAAATAACGAACTCCGCGAAGAGCTGGACGCGGCCCTGGAACGCTTGCCCGACCCGCTGCGCGAAGCCGTGCTGCTCTGCCATCTGGAAGGCCGCGAACAAGCCGAGGCCGCCAGTCAAGCGGGCTGCTCGCAGGCAACGATGTCCCGGCGCTCCAGCGAAGGCTTGCAGCAACTGCGCGACATCTTGCAACGGCGCGGCATGCCGCTCGGCGCGGCGGGCCTGGCCGCGTGGTGCGCCGCCGAATCCGCTGCCTCGCCCGCGCTGCCGTCGCTCACCGCTGCCCAGCTGGCGGCCCACCCGCAAGCCGCGGCGCTGGCCCAGTCCGCCTGGCGTTCCCTGTTCTGGGCACAGGTGAAGCTCAAGGTCGCCTCGGCACTGCTCACCGCGACATTCGCCGGGCT